>JAVXIV010000014.1:0-18851 GCA_036785645.1 Hungatella sp. | reverse complement strand
TCGACATCTCATCGATGATGATGACATCCGCATCCAGAGGATTTTCTTCATTGCGTTCAAAATGCGTCCCCACCGACTCTCCCTCTTGTGGAACTCCGCTCACTTCCAGCAGGCGATGAATCGTTCTGGCTTCATAGCCGGTCGCCTCCGTCATACGTTTAGCTGCACGTCCGGTGGGTGCCGCCAAGAGAATCTCCATCTCTTCCATCTCAAAATAGCGAATCATCGTGTTAATGGTTGTGGTTTTACCGGTACCGGGTCCACCCGTGATCACCAGCAAGCCACTATTGACTGCTTCTGTCACCGCTTGAATCTGTAATTCATCCAGTTCTACTTCTTCCTGCTGCTGAATCCGTTTCAAACGCTCCCGGATCTGCGTTTCCGGTTCGGTACCGCGTATATTGAGATCATGAAGCATTTTCGCTGTATTGAGCTCCATATAATAATAGTATGCCGCATACACTACCGTCTTTCCCTCGGTCTGTTTGACGATCAAGCGCTTATCCATCTGCATATCCATCAGATGTTTCTCCATCTGATCCGGTGCCACCTTTAATAATTCCGATGCCCGCGCAAACAGATCCTCTGTCGGCAGATAAGTATGACCCTGTGCAGTTGCCTGTAAGAGGACGTAAAGCAGTCCCGATTTAATGCGGAAATCGGAGTCGGTGAAGATACCCACACGTTCTGCGATCTCATCTGCCATCTTGAATCCCACACCCTGAATATCATCCGCCAAGCGGTACGGATTTTCCTTAATAATGCTATAAAGCCGCGGTCCATACTCCTGGTAAATCTTCACTGCCAAGCTCATCGATATTCCATATTCCTGAAGAAACATCATGGCCTGACGCATCTCTTTCTTTTCTTCCATCTGGGCAGAAATCGCCAGCGCCATCTTCTCGCTGATTCCCTTGACTTCCGAAAGGCGTTCCGGTTCTTCCTCTACAATGCGAAAGGTGTCTGCCTTAAAACGACGCACAATACGTGCCGCCAGCGCCGCTCCCAACCCCCTAATCGCACCGGAACCCAAATAACGCTCCATCGACATCGTATCTTCCGGAGCCTTAATCTCGTAGCTTTCCACTGATAATTGCTCTCCATAGATCGGGTGGTCAATCATCGTTCCGGTTGCTTCGATTCTCTCGCCCTCACTGATATAATGAAAGGTTCCAACCAAAATATATTCCTCATTTTGATCCGATACGCTCAGAATCGAATAGCCGTTGTCTTCATTGCGATATTTGATTTTCTCTATAAAACCGCTTACGGTCTCCATATCGTTTCCTCTGTTCTGCCGAAACGCTGTGCAAAAAATTCCCACGACACTGTCGTGAGAATTTCATCAATCAGAATTCCTGTCTTGTTGTACCACCGTGGGTGAATTCGATGAACTTGCCGGTTCCGATTGCAACTGCTGTCAACGGATCTTCTGCAATCATCGTCGTGATTCCGGTCTTTTCCTCAATCAAAGCATCCATACCGCTCAGCAAGGAACCGCCGCCGGTAAGTACGATGCCGCGGTCAAAGATATCGGCTGCCAGTTCCGGTGGGGTGCGTTCCAACACGTTATGAACCGCATCCACGATCTGCAGAGCCGGTTCTCTAAGCGCATCCAATGTCTCGTCCGAGGTCACTACAATGGTCTTTGGAAGTCCGGTCACCAGATTGCGGCCTCTGACCTCCATCGTCAAAACCTCCGGTCTGCGGTAAGCCGCACCGATGTTGATCTTGATCTCTTCTGCCGTTCTCTCACCGATCAGCAGATTGTGTTTCTTTCTCATATAACGCACAAGGGCTTCATCGAAATCATCGCCCGCTACCTTGATGGAAGTACTGACTACCGTCCCGCCCAGAGAGATCACGGCGATGTCTGCGGTACCTCCTCCGATATCTACAATCATGTTGCCGCAGGCCTTGGCAATATCAATGCCTGCGCCGATCGCTGCTGCCACCGGTTCTTCGATGATGGTCACTTCTCTGGCTCCTGCCTGATAAGTTGCATCTTCAACCGCTTTCTTCTCTACTTCGGTCGCTCCGCTGGGAATACACACACTAATTCTGGGTTTGCGCAAAGTCTTCTTGCCCACTGCTTTATTAATAAAATATTTCAGCATCTTCTCTGTAACGGTATAGTCAGAGATAACCCCCTGTCTGAGCGGTCTGACTGCTACAATATTGCCCGGAGTTCTGCCTATCATCAATCTGGCTTCCTCACCAATCGCCATGATCTTATTGGTATCTCGGTCGATAGCTACTACTGAGGGTTCCTTCAGAACGACGCCCTTGCCTTTGATGTACACAAGGATACTGGCCGTACCCAAGTCAATTCCAATGTCATTCGACATTAACATAATTTCGTTTCCTCCTGTCTGTTACCAACTCTCAACCTATCCCCTTCATTATATACAATCCCGAAGTGTTTTTAAAGGGTTTTTTTATTTTTTATTTTCTTTATGCTTATTTTATTGTGCCGACACATTCTCGTCACATTTGTTCTATATACTCTAAGTATGTTATCCGAAAGGATAGCAGGCCTTTGTTTCAAGTATATTACTTGAAATTACAAAGCTTTTTCATACTCATACCGGATGGCTAAAGCCATCCGGCCCCCCTAAACATTTTCTACCCCCTATATACCACTTTTATCAAGAAGAACTTTGTCCCCCTACAAAGTTCTTTTTTTGTTTTAAACCTTCAGCGACCATTCTCTGCAGTCAATCACTCTGGTAGCCAGGTCTTCATAGAATTCCGGTTCGTGGCAGATGAGCAGGATACTTCCCTTATATGCCTTGAGGGCAGATTTCAGTGCTTCCTTGGCTTCCACATCCAGATGATTGGTCGGTTCATCTAAGAGTAGGACGTTGCTTTCACGGTTGATCAATTTACATAATCTCACCTTGGCCTGTTCTCCGCCGCTGAGCACCCGTACCTGACTTTCGATATGCTTGGTCGTTAAGCCACATTTAGCCAGTGCCGAACGCACTTGGTACTGGGTATAGGACGGAAATTCTTTCCAGAGTTCTTCGATACAGGTACTGGTATTACCCGGTGCCATCTCTTGTTCAAAATAGCCGATATACAGGTAATCGCCCAGCTCCACCGATCCGCTGATATGGGGAATCAAGCCTAAAATACTTCTAAGAAGCGTCGTCTTGCCGATTCCATTGGCCCCCATCAATACCACTTTTTCTCCGCGCTCCATGGATAAATTCAAAGGGCGCGACAAGCTCTCTTCATATCCAATCACCAGATTCTCGGTCTGAAAGATATATTTTCCGGCTGCCCGCGCCTCGATAAAATGGAACTCGGGCTTGGGTTTTTCTCTGGTCAATTCGATCACATCCATCTTATCGAGCTTCTTCTGACGTGACATCGCCATATTTCTGGTGGATACTCTGGCTTTATTGCGAGCCACAAAATCTTCCAGCTCGGCAATCTCCTGCTGCTGACGCTTATATGCCGATTCCATCTGTGATTTTCGAACGGCATGGATTTCTTCGAATTTATCGTAATCGCCCACATAGCGATCCAATTTCTGATTCTCCATATGGTAGATTAAATTGACTACGCTGTTCAGAAACGGAATATCATGGGAAATCAAAATAAACGCATTCTCATATTCCTGCAAATAGCGGCGCAGCCATTCGATATGCTGTGTATCCAAATAATTGGTTGGCTCATCCAGAAGCAGAATATCCGGCTTCTCCAACAACAATTTTCCAAGCAGTACTTTGGTTCGCTGACCTCCGGAGAGCTCCGTCACATCTTTGTCCAGTCCGGTTTCTTCCAGTCCCAGAGCACGTCCCACTTCCTCAACCTTGGAATCAATCACGTAGAAATCATGTGCCATCAGAAGATCTTGGATCGTGCCCAATTCTTCCATCATGCTTTCCATCTCTTCTTCGGACGCTTCTCCCATATGATCACAGATATGATTCATGTGCTCTTCCATATCGAACAAAAATGCAAATGCACTCTTTAGCACATCGCGGATGGTCATTCCCTTCTCAAGCATGGCATGCTGATCCAAATATCCGATCCGAACATTCTTAGACCACTCTACCTTGCCCTCATCCGGCATCAATTTATCGGTAATAATGCTCATAAATGTGGATTTACCTTCTCCATTGGCACCCACCAAGCCTATATGTTCCCCCTTTAACAGGCGGAAAGACACGTCCTGAAAGATCGCGCGATCTCCAAATCCGTGGCTTAAATGTTCTACATTTAATATACTCATTACAAAAACTCCTTATTTGATGGATCACTTGTCTTTATTTCGCTTCCATTTCCCTATTCTACATGACAAAAGCATTTCTGACAAGCAAAAAGCTTTCGGGTTGATGATTTTAAGTTGATTTATAATTTCATTTATATTATAACTGTTATAAGAATGCTCAAAATGAAAGGAATTATTTTTTATGTATCATTATACTTGGTATCACTGGCTCACTTTTTTTTATATTTATTGTTTTTGCGGATGGATCTTTGAATCCACCTACGTTTCACTCAAGAGCCGCCGCTTTATAAACCGCGGTTTTCTGCGGCTTCCCATGCTGCCGCTCTACGGAACCGGAGCCGTTGTGATACTGTGGGCCTCTCTGCCTTTTCGGGGCAGCCTGCTGTTAGTCTATCTGTCCGGAGTCGTGGCCGCCACACTTTTGGAATATGTAACCGGTTATTTTATGGAACGTTTATTCAAAATGCGATATTGGGACTATAGCAATCAAAAGCTTCAGCTTCACGGTTATATTTGTCTCAGTTCTTCCATTGCATGGGGATTTTTGACTATTTTCCTGACCGATGTCATCCATGAGCCCATCGCTCGGTTTGTCCTCTCTTGGAATCCGATTGTGGAGTTCACTTTTCTTGCTGTCATCAGCTGCCTGTTTGTGTCCGATGCGATCAAGTCCACCAAGGAAGCTTTGGATTTGGGTCACGCTCTGGAGACCATAACAAAGGTGCGTGCCGAGTTGGAAGAGGTGCAGGTTCAGCTTGCACTGCTGCGTGCCGAAACTGTCCAGAAGGTGACGGAATCCATGGAAGGCAAGATGCAGCGAGTTGCCCACCACGCAAGCACCCTTTCGGAAAGTGCTTTGGCAGAACGTCTGAAAGCGTTAAACGAAAAGCAGCAGAAGATGGCACAGCAGATGTCTTTCTACCGCAAAGAATTATTACGCGGCAACCCAACTGCCGCTTCCAAACGTTTCGCCAATGCCTTAAAAGATTTCAAAGAAGCCGTAAACAGCCGAAGGAACTGATGCTCCTTCGGCTGTTTTTTAATTCTTCTTTATGATTCGATCACCCATCTATAACATCCGGTCTACCATCGCCATGACTGCTTTTCCAAGTGCTTCCGACTTCTCATCGGCATCTTCCAGAGAAGTCCCTTTAATTCCATAGTAGAATTTGATCTTGGGTTCTGTACCGGAAGGTCTCACGCAGAGCCAAGCATCGTCTGTCATATCATAGTATAACACATTGGAGGAGGGCAACCCGGTTGATTTCACGGTTCCGGCTGCCATATCGGTTATGGTTCCCAGTTTGTAATCTCTTGCAGCAATCGTCTGATATGCCCCCATCTGTAATGGTGCATGGCTGCGCAGTGTCTCCATAATGGATTGAATCTTCGCCAGACCTTCGATTCCCTTGAGTCCAATCGACTGCACAGCATCTTTGTAATAGCCGTATTGATCATAAATTGCCACCATAGCATCCCACAAAGTCATCCCTTTGGTCTTATAATAAGCAGCCGCTTCACAGAGTGCCACGCTGGCAGAAACCGCATCCTTGTCACGTGCATAGGTTCCGATCAGGCAGCCATAGCTCTCTTCCAAACCAAAGAGGTAAGTGCCGTGTCCGGTTGTCTCTTCTTTCAGAATCTGCTGACCGATGAATTTGAATCCGGTCAAAACTTCAATTAGCTCTGCATGATAAGCCTTGGCAATGGCATCCACCAAATTTGTGGTTACGATGGACTTGATCACTTGGCCATCCGCCGGGATCTGCCCTTTCGCCTCTTTCTGACTCAATACATATTCGCAGAGCAGGGAACCGGACATGTTGCCGGTCAGCGGCAGGTATGTTCCGCTCTTGCTATCCTTTACATAGACACCCAGACGGTCTGCATCCGGATCGGTCGCCAATACCAGATCTGCATCCAACTCCTTGGCCATCTGAAGTCCCAAAACAAATGCTTCGGCTGCTTCCGGGTTCGGGTAACTGACTGTCGGAAATTCTCCGTCCGGAAGTTCCTGTTCCGGAACCACATAAACATGCGTAAATCCGATCTCCTTCAGTGCTCTTCTGACCGGGATATTGCCGGTGCCATGAAGCGGTGTATAGACAATCCGGATACTGTCCTGCATCTGATGGATCGCCTCTTGGTTGACTACCTGTGCTTTGACGTTGGCGATGTAAGCATCGTCAATCTCTGCACCGATGATCTCATAGAGCCCCGCTGCCATAGCTGCCTCTGCACTCATCGTCTTCACACCGGAAAGGTCTTCAATCGCCAACACTTCTTCGGTCACGCCCTGATCATGAGGCGAAGTAAACTGTGCGCCGTCCTCCCAATATACTTTGTAGCCGTTATATTCCGGTGGGTTGTGGCTGGCGGTCACGTTGATGCCCGCAATGCAGCCCAGCTCCCGCACAGCAAAAGACAGTTCCGGGGTCGGGCGCAGAGATTCAAACTTGTAAGCTTTGATTCCGTTGGCTGCCAGAGTACGTGCTGCCTCATCTGCAAATTCCGGCGACATACGGCGGGAATCATAGGCAATTGCCACACCTTTGGCGGTGCCTCCCTGCTTCTTGATATGATTGGCAAGACCCTGGGTTGCTCTGCGCACCACATAGATATTCATACGGTTAATTCCGGCACCTATAATTCCTCTAAGTCCCGCTGTGCCAAACTCCAAATCCATATAGAAGCGTTCTTTGATTTCGTTGTCATCATCGGCTATGTTGCGGAGTTCTGTCTTGGTGGCGTCGTCAAAGTACGGATTCGTCAACCATTCTTCATAAATCTTCTTATAATCTTTCATAATATTAATAACTCCCTTCCGGCCTGTAAGTCTTCGCCTTATTGGGTTCATTATACCCCAAAAGTGCCAAAATTGGAAGTCAAAAACATCTATTTAATTTTCGACAAAAATTGATTTTTCGTTTCTGATTGTGCCTCTAAAGCGCACAATTTTTCCACATTGCGAGACGGAATCCATGCTTTGTTGGCATTGAAGTAAAAATTAATCTGTTTCCAGTATTTCTCCGGATATAAAAACAGATAATAGAGATACGTTCGGTCTGCTTCCGTTAAGGGCAGTATCTTGTGATAAGCTGCCAGCATATCTCTCCCTAAATTCTGGTTCCAATCATGCTTTTCCATGGCTTTTCGCATAAAATGATACAAGTCCGTCATCTGGTTTCCCAAATGCATCTTGTTATATTCAATAATTGCAATAGAAGATCTTCCGATCAGTACATGGTGATGATCCAAATCGCCATGGCAGAGGTGCTGCGCCGGATCGGGGTTGTCTTCCCAAAGCTGTTTCAAGCCTTTCTGTGCCTCTTTCGCCTGTTGATAAAAGAAATAAAAATTACTGATGACACAAAGCTCAAACTCGGTTTTTTTGCGTTTTCCGCGCATATAGTTATGGGCACGCTGCAATTCTTTATTGTGACGCTCCATCTCACAGTACATGGGTTCTACCGCAATGGATCCTAAACTCCAGTCCTCTCCCTGTGGAATCTGACGCAGGATTTTATGCAGCTTTGCAATCTGGGTGACCGCCGCCATGATCTCTTCCCGTTCTTTTAGATTACATTCCCGATCCAAAAACCAGTTTTTCAGCACATGCCTGGTGCCATCCTCGGATAACGTGATCCATTCGTCCTGCTTGTTTTTCAAATAACTGTCCACTTGCTTGTATCCGGTTTCCTGAACCTGTCCAAGAACCTGACTTTCAAATTCCAGGCGCTTGATTGTTCCTCTGTATTCTTTGAGCAGCTTGATTCCCTGATCGGTCTCGCAGATCCAACCGCTGCGCCCTTTTCTGACCGTTCCAAGCTCCAACTCATATTGCTGCAAAGCCTCTAGATACCTCTCGTTCACCTGCACCCCTCCAAACGCCCTTTTACTAGCTACTTCTAGGGTATGTGGCGGTAGGTTATTTTATGATTCTATCGTTTCTTTTGCTTTTTCCTTCACGAGTTCTCCGGCATACCATGCCGCTACTAGGATCATGAGAAATCCCAATATATTCAAAACCTGCTGCGGATAGATGCGATATCCCAATAGCGTGGGCACCTCTTTTTGCATGTAGTCAATCAACCTTCCTCCCAAAAAGGATATGAAGAAGCCATACACACCGGAGACAGAAGAGATCAGGGAAAGCTGTAAAATCCTCTTCTTGCCATCTACGAATTCCAATTGAATGCCCAGCAAACCACTTCCGATAAAGGTCCATCCGGAGGCAGAGCAAATCGAGCTGATGACAAACATCCACATCGCATTTTCCGGTACGGTAAATGCCAGCACCAAGAAGCTCAAACCCAAACAAAATAAAGCGTATTTTAAAACCGGTGCCATACCGATCCGATCTGCCATGCGCCCGATCATGGGGGTAATGCTGACCCGGTATAAGTTGCATAAAAATCCCACCAGCATGATAAACGTATAAGGAAGCGCCAACTCGCGGATCTGATAGCTGGCATTGAAAGGAGACGCTATGTAAAATGCCGTAATATAAAGACAGTTCAAAATAAAGGCTTTGCGAAATCGCTTAGACGCAAACGCATGAAACAATTCTGCAAGTACACCTTCGCCCACTTCCAAATAAGCGAAATCTCCATGCACTTTTTTCACCATCTGCCCATGAATTTCTTTTCCGTCCGCATTCAAATAAGAGCAGCGTGGTTCTTTCATAGCTGAAAATGCCACGAAATTGATCAATACCAGAACTGCCAGCATAATCCCCATCAAAACAAATCCGGTGAGCGGATCCCGCTCTTTAAAATAGTCTGTCAGGATGCCGGCTCCCAACATCGTCGTCGCTACCGCAAACACCGCAAAGGAATCTTTGATGGCCAGAAAGCTTCCGCGGATTGGCATGGGTACCAGACTTGCCATCCAGTCATTGATGGCCGGAGTTCCTACCTGCAGAAAAATCTGCGCCGCAAAATATCCGCCGATGATCAAACCGATCTTCGCCGAATCCCCAATGGGCAGCAGCGGGACAAAATAAATAAAGGCAAAACAAATCTTCATCAATACAGAAAAGCAAATAAAAAGCTTGCATTTTTTCAATTTCCGCACATACCCGATGAGAAAGAGTTGGAAGAGTGCCGCAAAACTGGCTAACGAAGTAAAGACTCCGATATTGCCTTCTGAAATCCCCGCATACGACATCAGCCCCGCTAAGAAGGTACCTCCTGCCAATTGCACCATCGTCTGTGCGGCTGCGTCTCCCGCAATGTAGGCATGACGACTTTTTTTATAATCTGCTTCATTTTCCGGCAAGGCCATAAAATACAGCCTTCTTGCCCTTCCGATCGCATACTCCCCCAGCAAAACCGCCTTTTCGGCCATTGACATCACGACTAACTTCCTCCGCCCCTATGGCATTTATAATTGATCTGAATGTGTAGCTATGATCTTTAATAGCTGTTCTTGGGTATTATATTCCGGATGCTCCAACACCAATTGGAATAAGCGGTTTAAAGTCTCCCCCATCTCTTGACCCGGTTGCATGCCGCTCTGAATCAAATCATTGCCGGTAACCGCCAGCGCTTTTTTACTGACGCAGTCTCCGTCACGGCGAATCTCAGTACTCAAAGCCTCTATCGCATCGAGATCTTCTGCGTATGCCGATGGCATACTGCCCTCTGCTTGTGCTTGTCCCCCCAAAGATCGTTTGAGCAGCAGCAGTCTATCATAGAGTTCCGGTGTCATGCCGCTCATCACGCGGCGAATCTCAGTTTTGTTGGCGGCGATCGGAGTTTTTCCATATTCCACCAAGATCTTCACCTTGGCAATGGTATCCCCATCTGCCTTTAAATCTTTTAGGATTTGAACGGCTTCTTTTGCAGAAATTTCATGCAAAAAAGATGCCCAGCGCAGAGATTTTTCGGGCGGAAGAGGTGGGTTTTCGAATCCCGATCCGGTCTGATCTACGGCTTCGGTCTGACATCCGGTTGGGTGTCCGGTCCGGATCCGATCAAAAGCAGGAGAAATATAGGGACTGATTCCGGTTTCATATACCATAGAGATCTGCTGCGGATGATCCGATAATAGGAGTTTGGTCAGTTCTGCCAAAATCCGTTCCTTGCTGACCTGTGCCAGATTGGGGGCATTGACCGTGATCGCCGCCTTTGTGGCCGGATCAATCTCAAATCCCAATTGAGCAGAGAATCGAATGGCCCGAAGTATGCGCAGGGCATCTTCCAAAAAACGCTGCATAGGATCCCCTACGCAGCGAACTTTGTGGCATTCCAGATCCTGCATTCCTTCAAACACATCCACCAAACCGATTTCATGATTATATGCCATCGCATTGATCGTAAAATCTCTGCGTTTTAAATCTTCCACCAAATCGGAAGTATAAGCTACTGATTTGGGATGTCTGCCATCCTCATATTCTCCGTCAATGCGATATGTAGTAACTTCATAGCCGGTCTTACCCTTCATGATGGTCACCGTGCCGTGCTGTATGCCCGTGTCGATGGTTCGTCCAAAGATCGCCTTGACTTGCTCCGGCTTGGCTGAGGTTGTAATATCCCAGTCCTCCGGAGTTTTCCCAAGCAGGGTATCGCGGACGCAGCCGCCTACCACGTAGGCTTCAAATCCGGCTTTATTCAGTCGTTCTATAATTTGTTCCGCTTCCTTTGGTATCTGCATTCATTCACCTTTCTTGAAACAAAATCAATATGCACGACCCCAATATACCATCTTAGCTGCCGGTTTTCCACAGCAGATACAATGATCGGATAATTGCTCCTGCTCAAATGGCATACAGCGTGAAGTTGCACCGGTTAATTCTTTGATTTTATCTTCACACTCCTGACATCCGCACCACATTGCCTTCACAAAACCCGGTTTTGACAAAGCTATCGAAGTCCGTCGCTTCATAAGTATGCAAATCGCGATGTGCTTTGGCACGCAAAAACATCTGCGTCTGAATGTCTTCCAACAGTTCACCCACTCTTGCTTCGATCTCTTCACAAGACACCGTAATCTTCTCATGCGTGTCGCGACGTACCAAAACAGCTTGATTTGCTTCTACATCCTTAGGACCAATCTCCACACGAACCGGAATTCCACGCATCTCGGATTCGCTGAACTTCCATCCCGGACTCTTGTCGGAATCATCTACTTTGACCCGGAAATTGGACAATGCTGATTTGATTTCCATCGTTTTTTCCATAACTTCTTCTTTATTCTGACGAATTGGAACGATCATAACCTGTGTCGGAGCGATCTTTGGAGGCAGCACCAAACCATCATTATCACCATGCACCATGATGATGGCGCCGACCAAACGAGTGGTCACTCCCCAAGAAGTCTGATGCACATATTTGAGGGTATTGTCTTTATCGGTAAATTGAATGTTGAAAGCTTTGGCAAATCCATCCCCAAAATTGTGGCTGGTTCCGGACTGCAATGCCTTGCCATCATGCATCAATGCCTCAATCGTATAGGTTGCTTCGGCACCGGCAAATTTCTCCTTGTCGGTCTTTCTGCCGCGAATCACCGGCATCGCAAGTACTTGCTCACAAAAATCCGCATAAAGATGGAGCATCATCTCCGTTCTTTCTTCTGCTTGCTCTGCGGTGGCATGGGCGGTATGTCCTTCCTGCCAAAGGAATTCTCTTGAGCGTAAGAAGGGTCTGGTTGTCTTCTCCCAACGAACTACCGAGCACCACTGGTTGTAGAGTCTGGGCAGATCCCGGTGAGACTGGATATCATGCGCATAGAAATCGCAGAACAAGGTTTCTGAGGTCGGTCTGACGCACATTCTCTCCGTCAATTCTTCCCCCCCGCCATAGGTAACCCAGGCCACCTCAGGTGCAAAACCGGCTACGTGATTTTTCTCTTTTTCCAGCAAGCTCTCCGGAATAAACAGAGGCATATAGACATTTTCCACACCGGTCTCTTTGAATCTTCGATCCAATTCTTTTTGAATATTCTCCCAAATTGCATAACCGGCCGGTTTAATCACCATACAGCCTTTGACGCTGGAATAATCAATCAATTCTGCTTTTTTTACTACATCTGTATACCACTGGGCAAAGTCTACATCCATCGATGTAATTGCCTCTACTAATTTTTTGTCGTTTGCCATGATTCGTTCTCCTTTTTACGGGTCGTTTTTGGCTTGATTTTACGTTATTTTTGAAAGTTTGTCAAGCAGATCCCGAGTCTCTATTGTTAACCATTTTATATATTTTAGTTGACAATCAATTCCTTTTCTTCTATAATCATCCTAACAAAACGATTGAAAAGAGGATTTGAACCTATGAGCACTAAAAAAGTTTCCGCATCCAACGCATTTTGGCGCACCAAAGACCTAACCCTAATCGGATTGATGACCGCCATCACCTGTGTCCTTGCTCCGTTTTCCATTCCGCTTCCATTTTCACCGGTACCGATTTCTTTCACCAATTTAGCTATTTTTTTGACTGTATTTGTATTGGGCATGAAGAACGGACTGATCAGTTATCTGATCTATTTTCTTCTGGGCTGTGTGGGACTCCCGATCTTTTCCGGATTTTCCGGCGGCATGGGCAAGGTAGCAGGTCCCACCGGTGGCTATCTGATTGGCTTCTTCTTTCTGACTCTGATTGCCGGTTATTTTATAGATCAGTGGCATGGCAGGAAATGGATGCCGGTTCTGGGTATGCTGCTTGGCAGTGCCGTATGTTATCTGTTTGGGACGCTATGGCTCTCTAGGCAGCTTGGGATGACCTTCCTCGCGGGTCTGGGTGTCGGAGTCCTTCCTTACCTTCCCGGTGATATCGCCAAAATCTTTCTGGCTGCGATCGTCGGACCGGTGCTGCGCCGTGCCACCAGACGCCTCTGACCCTTCTGCTGCGCTCACCAGATCTTCGATCAGCAGCAAGCCAATCGGCCCCAATAGGAAACCAAGCAGACCGAATAGTTGCAAACCAACATACATAGAAATCAATGTTTCCAAGGGAGATAAGCCAACCTTATCTCCCATCATTTTTGTCTCCAGCAATTCCCGCAGCAGATAACAGATCACATACAATCCCAGTAATATGGCGGCTCTTCCGAATTTCCCGCGCATCAAGGTAATCAACGTCCACGGAATCAACACGGTTCCGGTGCCAAAGATCGGCAATGCATCTAAAATTCCAACTCCAATTCCCACCAGTATCGAATAAGGATTTCCCATCAGCCAAAATGCCGTGGTGCAGATGCTCATGGTCAGCAGCATAATGGTTCCCTGGGTTTTCAGATATGCATTTCCCACAATGGCCAGACGCCTGCCAATCATCGCAAATTCTTTTTGATAAATGGAGTTTTCTCTCCGCCGCTTCCATACCTCCATCTCCTGCAAGGAAAGCATCACCGCAATCAGTAAAATCACCCACACCACCGTAATCTGCATAAACCAACGAAATACTGTCATCGAATTGAGCATCAGATAGGGCATGGCTGCATTCTTGGCCGTATTCACAAACTCCATCAGCATCTCGCGGGTCAGGAGTACCAAACAGTTGTCTTTCAAGTGAAACAGACCTTCCAGTCGGTGACATGCACTCGTCAGCCAACGATCCAGACTGCTGACTGCCCGTGGAATCTGCTCGATCAGCATCCCCGCTTCCCGATATAACCGCTCGCCTCCGATATAAACTCCGATTCCCAACACCGTCACGATGAGAATCAATTCCACCGCACCTGCAATTCCGGGTGGAATGCCATAATATTTTTCTCGTATGCGCACCCTACATCTCGCAGCGATCCAAAAAGCAGACGGCCGCAGCAGCAAAGCCATACCATAGGCACATAAAAAGGGAATTACCAGGGGCAGCAAGTAGCGAAAGCCTACATATACTGCACCGGTAATCCCCAAAATCAATAAAGTTTTCTTCAGTTTCTCATTCGGCTGAACCATGGACTCACCTATTTCTGATTTGTACTTCATTTGTACAATCCTATTATGAGTCAATCTCTGCAAAACTATACAGTCCTTTTCAAATGAATATCACGATCTTTACATCTCTTTTTCAAAACATTTTAAATTCTCCCAAATCACATTTTGAAAATGAAATTTGGCAATTCCCGCAAATGAATAACCCAGTTTGGGATACATCGCACAAGCCGGGGCATTGCCCTCATAAGTATCCAAACGGATGACTTTTGCATTTTTCCTTTTGGCATAGTCCTCACAGAAAGCTACCATCTGTCTGCCTAAGCCTCTTCCATAGGCACTCGGACGAACGCAAAGTGTGTGAATCACAATCACTTCTTCGGGTTTGGCTGCAATCTGCCAGTCAATTTCCCCATACTCATCCGGCTGCGCCGCATTGAGAATCACGCAACCATAGACCCCGTCACCGTCTTCGCCCACATAAAGTGTTCTCTGATCCAACGCGGTCTTCGCATAGGCAAGCGTGGGGTACAGTCCTTTCTGCCAATTGGTATAGGAGACTGTCTCTGCTTCATAATCTAATATTTCTTCGTAAATTTGATCAATTTGAACCAAATCTTTTTCTTCTGCCAAGCGCATCATACCGGTTATTTCCCTACCACCAAATATTCCGAGATATCAGACATCCAGGCATTGTTCTCGGCATCATATACCTGCAACGTCAAGGTCTTCCCCATGCCAAATCCTAAAACTCCCAATAAAGATTTCGCATCCACAATCTGGCTGCCGCAAAGCAGATCCGCATTAAATGAATATTTCGCCATTTTATTTACAAAATTTACAATATCATTTTGTGTACGCAATAGAATTTCCTGCCTGTTCATCTTGTATGCTCCTTTCATTTCGCCTAAATAAAATCCTTTTTCAATAATATGTAACCAGTATAATCCTTTTTATACAAAAAAACTATACGTTTTTCTATCGAGTTATAGTAATTTTTTGTCATTTTTTGGAAAAGTGCTTCCAGATCTCAGCCTGAGGCTCTATGGAGTAGGTCATGACGGCTCCGGTGCGCGGATGTCGGAAGGTCAATTCACAGGCAATCAAGGCTATGTTGCATCGTTTTCCTGCAGTTTTCCCCGTAAATGCAGGATTATAACGGTTGTCGCCCCATAGAGGTGTGCCATGACCGGCAAACTGCACACGAATCTGGTGATGACGTCCGGTCAAAAGCTCCACTTCAACCAAAGACCGTGTCTCTTCCTCTTCTAGTGTCTCCAATACGCGGTAGCGCAATTCGGCACGTTTCGCCCCGCTTATCCCCTTATCCACAATTTTCGACTGGTTGAGTTTTCCATCTTTCAACAAGTAATCTACATAGTTACCCACATTATCCACAGGTTTTCCACATACGACAGCCCAATACTTTTTTTGCATCTCATTCCCCTGCACTTGGCGGCTCAGTTCTGCAGCTGCTGTCGGAGTTTTGGCATAAACCATCACTCCGCTTACCGGTTTATCCAATCTGTGGATAACTCCAATATAAGGTTCTTGTCCAATTGTGCATAACTTGTTCGTATGTTTTTTTAATTCGCTCACCATATCCGGTGCAAATCCGCTGCCGGATTGAGATTCCATGCCAATGGGTTTTTCTACCACGATGATCTCGGAATCTTCATATAAAATTGTTAACATATTTGATTCTCCATTTTTCTGATTTTTGACTTGCATTTTTTTCTTCTGCGATGTATAGTATAGAAAATGACTACACGTAGTTTTCATTACTATGTTATGATCTATTCTCATTTTAACTACTACACACGTTTGATACCCAAGGAGGTTGTTCTTATGAAATTACGAATTAAGGATCCGGGAAGTGCCATTACCCACTTTATCGGTATGCTCTTAGCCATTGCAGCCGCAATGCCGCTGCTTTTGAAAGCATCCAGAGAACCGGATAAGATTCATCTGGTGGCACTGTCTATCTTCATCGTCAGCATGATTTTACTCTATGCAGCAAGCACCATTTATCATACTCTGGACATCTCACCCAAAGTGAATCGTCTGCTTCGCAAGGTCGATCACATGATGATCTTCATCTTGATCGCCGGAACCTATACTCCCATCTGTATGGTGGTATTGGGCGATAAAACGGGATGGGCGATGCTGGCTCTCGTCTGGGGCATTGCAATCAGCGGGATCATCATCAAAGCTTGCTGGATCACCTGTCCCAAATGGTTTTCCTCGGTGATTTATATCGCTATGGGTTGGATCTGTATGCTGGCCATCACGAAGATCGTCCATGCGCTTCCGACCGCTGCATTTATCTGGCTTCTGGCCGGTGGGATCATCTACACGGTCGGCGGTGTCATCTACGCGCTCAAGCTGCCCATCTTCAATTCCAGGCATGCGGGGTTTGGTTCTCACGAGATCTTCCACCTCTTCGTCATGGCCGGAAGTCTCTGTCATTACGTATTGATGTATCGTTTTGTTGCCTAATCTTATCAGGAATATAAAATCCCATCCGGACCGCTTGGTCGATCACCGGATGGGATTTTGTTTGATATCTATTGTTTCTGATTGGAAATCGGTTCATCCTCAAACAGCGGCCGCAATTCTCCGTCATCTCGGTGATCGGTATCTTCCGGTATGTATTTTTTGAAAACACCGGCCAGCATATAGGAATTCACAAAAGCAATCAGGGCTACTCCAAAGATCAATATCTGCGGAATATAAGTCAATGCCAAAAACACAATGCCGACATCAATCACCAAAATGCCGATCGTCTGGAAAATATGACGGATGGCCATAAAAAACGAATTGAAAATCGTGCGTTTGACGGGGTTAAAGAACCGAGCCTGCAACGGGAATACGTAGGTAAACATCGCCAGATAGATAAAGCTCATACCAAAGAAGATCGCAAGCATCACCATCTTCACTTTCTCCGATCCGATAAACATCTTCATGAAGAAGAATAAATCAAACCCCAGAAGCATTCCTGCAAACAAGAAGATCAGCCAAATGATGGTAGACTGTTTGAAATTGTCTTTAAAGGATTTAAAGAATGAACGGAATGTATAACCGTCCTCATCCCGCACCAGTTTCAAGGTTACATAATACATAGCCGTTGTAGACGCACCAATGGTCACAATCGGAATACTGCAAACCATCCACAATACGCTCAATATAATCACATCCCAAAACTTCCCGATAAATCGCCATACCGGATTGTCATAATTAAAAAATCCTGAAAACATGGATTATTCCTCTTTTCTTCTTTTCTTTTTCCTACACTAAATTCTATTATAGCGAAAAGAAAAGCAAAAATCAATTTTTCTGTCTTATTTCATAGAAAATTTATAAAAAACCCTGAAATTATGTGCTATACTGATTTTAGCAAAAAAGGAGAATGGAAACTATGTCACGAAAAGAACAATGGAAAGAGAATGCACATTTAGAAAAAGAAAAAATGAAACAGATGTCTTTTAAAGATAAAATATGGTACATATCCGAATATTACAAGTTCCACATTTTTGGTGTCTTCCTTGCCATCGGAATCCTGGGGATCATCGGAAACAGCATCTACCGCGGAACCTTCAACACGGAATTGTATGTGCTCTATCTCAACAGCCGCTCGGATCAGGAATTGAATACCGACCTGCTGACCAAAGACTTCTATGAACACATGGGATTTACAGAAAAACAGGAGATCAACACCGAATCCATGTACGTTTCCTATGGGCAAGATGCTACCGAATTCAGCTATGCTTCTATGGCAAAGATCTCGGCACTCGTCGCCTCCAAAGATTTGGATATCATGATTCAGGATACCGAGAATTTCAACCATTACGCAGAGTTAAGCGGTTGTGCTGATTTAGAGCAAGAGCTTCCCGCCGACCTTCTGATACTTCTCAAGGATCGTCTATGTTATGCTAACGATGATACCGGTGCAAAAAAAGCCTATGGTATCTCTCTCGCGGATACCCAATTTGCAGAGGATTCCCATCTGGGGATGGATCCGCCGATCTTTACCATCGTCAGCAATTCCATGCATAAAGAGAATAGTATAGCATTGCTTCGCTATATCTTTGTTCCATAAAATGAAATCCCAGTTCTTCTGCCAATTGGATGGATGCCTCATTGGAGGTGTCTATTTTGGCATAGAGGTGACTGCTTAGATGTACTTTCGCATAATTTAAAATCTCCGTACAAGCCTCCCGCGCATACCCCACTCTGCGGTAGGGCGGAAAGATGTGATACCCCAGCTGCAGATCCGCCTTGCCTTCCTCTGACGTAACCTCATGGTTGGCAAAGCCTTCCACGTCCAAATTGCTAATGCCGGCTTTGCCCACGATATTGCCGCTCGCCTTGTCGACCAATGCCCAAATCCCATACTGATAAAAGCCATACTGACAACGGATATATTCTTCCAGCTTCTCCGGCAGATAGAATCTGCGATCCGCTGCGCTGTCATCTTTTTCCTGCATCACCAGTGGAATATCTTCCATACGAAATTCCCGAATCCATAAGCGCTCGGTCTCTCCGATGATCCATGGCAATCCCAGCTTTCTTCGTTGCACCCGCTCTAAATACTCGGCATCGATGCTCTCGGTCTGCTCCACCAGATAGACCGCCGGGGTCAGATCCTGCCCCTCGATCCCGGGATTTAACACACCAATAATGGCTCTTCCGGCTGCATCAGCAGCCAAAAGAGCCTCTCTTTCATCCGATATT
>JAVXIV010000013.1:0-18947 GCA_036785645.1 Hungatella sp. | reverse complement strand
AGAAGCTTATCAGAAACCTACCAATGTGGTTGTGGTAGCTTCTCTGACGGTGGAAGATGAGAAAGACACCGTGTTGGGCACGGGCGGAAAGATCACCAATACGTTAAAGACGGCGGATATCACCATTCAAAAACAGATAGAGGCCTTTGCACTTTCTACCCCGAAGAGCTACCAAGAGCATACCAAAACACCTGCCGGTAAGTTTGAGTTTACCTTGGCAGGCAAGACAGGTAGCGGAGGAGATTTTACAAAGACACATGTGGTAGGAGCAGCCGAATTTGCAGCCGGTGAAGTTTGGTTTCAAGATATTCCGGTGGGCAGCTATACTTTGAAGGAGACCGCTCATCCGGATAACTATGTGGCATTGGATCCGAATGGAATTGCTGTGACCGTAGCGGTAGATAAGGCCGGAAAAGCAGTGGTCAGCTATGCGGGCGGAACCGCAACCCCGGATCCCTACGTCATCCGAAATGACGTGTATCGAAACACGATTTATGCAAAGAAAGTCACGACGCTGGGTCAGCAGAATTACCCGGTGGCGGGTGCAGTCTTTGGCTTATTTGACAGTGCCAATCAGGAACTGGCAAGGGCTACTTCCGATGTGGACGGCAATCTTAAGTTTGCAGACGTACCTTGCTTAGCTGCTCCCGATACGTATTATGTGAAAGAGATCAGTGCACCAAGTGGATATACACCGGATGAAACGCACTATGTGATCGCGGTGACCCGGCAAGGGGTTGCGCTCTCTGATGGTACGACGGCTGGTACGGAGATTACAGAATCGAAACCACTGCTGATCCACAATGCAGCCACCTTGATTTCTGTGAAACTGAAGAAGATCAATCAGAACGGCGACCCGATCAAAGGGAGCGAGATACCGCTTAACTTTACCTTGACCGAGAAACCGGTTGGAGGAGATCGTTTTAAAGTCACAGCATCCAATGCGGAGGATGGTTCTGTTACATTTTCCGGACTTCGTTATGGAACTTATCAATTGACGGAAGCGGCGAGTGATCATGTAACCGGTGAAGAGCAAGTGACGGCAGAGATCGAGATTTCAAAAGGCAGTGGCGATCAGACCAAAGTATCGGTGACCTACAACCATCAAACGAGGTCTAAGGAGCAGGCAGCCGCAAATCCGGACTTTGATTTTACAGCGGATGCAGCTCTGGCAATCGTCAATGAGGTGGATTATGGACTGGTTCAGATCAACAAAATTGTAGGCAGTGTGAACCGTGATGGTTCCCTGACTCCGGTATGGGAAGGTAACCACGTAAAGCCACTGGCGGGAGCTAAATTCCAAGTTTATGTAGATACCAATCGAAACGGAACAGCAGATCCGGGGGAATATGCACAAGATAAGGCAGTGCTGACCAGGGTTACCGGCGCCGACGGAAGCTTTCTGATGGATGAAGAAAATCGTTATCTAAATTCCGGTCTTCCGCAAAATTATCGTTTGCTTTACGGAGAGTTTTATCTGTTGCGTGAGATCTCCGTGTCACAGGGACTGTATGCAGCTTCTACAGCTATTTACCCATTTGACATGAAAAAACTCACCCAGACGGAACAGAAGTTATATGTTGGAGCAGATCCCAAGGATGTGAAAATCACTCTGGGAAGTATGGACGGAGGAACCGGTGATATCGTAGCAAAAGCAGATGCTGCATTGATATTCCCCAATGGTGCAGCACATCGCGGCAGCGTGAAACTGGTAAAGCAAGATCAAGAAGATCCTGACATCACATTATCCGGTGCAGAATTCGATGTCTATACAGACAGTGGAATCAGAATCGGCAGATTGACGGACGAGCACGAGCGCGGAAGCTATGAGCTGGCGATGGGAGGCAGCGGTTATGTGAAAGAGGATGCGTCAGGACAACGGTATCTGCATGACGAAGGAGGGACGATCATGCTGTTGCCGGGAAGCTATTATATAGTTGAGACAAAGGCACCAAAGGGTTATGTTCTTCCAAGCAATGCAGAACGCTGGTATTTTGTAATGAATAATCAAGCTGATGTCATAGTTACCAATCCGGATTTGAAAACGGATGCGACAGGCACCACCGCAAAAGCATTGGAAAATCACATTGCCAGACATCACTTAGCGGTTCAAAAATATGTTCAGGAAGCGCTGCACACGGTTACCTATCATACGGCAAAGGCAAGCGATCCACTGACGGGGATCGAGCTTCAATTGGAAGGCTTTACCATAAATCAGGAGCATTACCGTGTGACGAAAAACCTTGCACAGATGATGAATGCAGCGGGGATTGTTACATTTGAAGACATTCCTTCCGGAACCTATACCTTGACGGAGCTCCATGTGCCGGAACAGTATCAAGTGCCCAAACCGATGCAGGTTGTAGTCGATTCGGATGGAATACGGATGGATGATGGCGAGAGGATCGGGGAAGCGGTACGTCTGAATAATGATTTAAAACGCGGAAGCATTCGCGGAATGAAGAAGGCAAGTGGTGATAAACCGTTGGCAGGAGCTATGATTGGTTTATTCCCGGCAGGTACTACCGAGTTTAGCGAAGCGAATCTGTATGCGGGATTGATCTCGGTAAGTGATGCAACAGGAACGTTTCGGTTTCAACATGTTTTGTGTGGAGATTATGTGATTGCCGAGTTGAAGGCACCGTCAGGATATGTAATGGATAAAAGCACTAGCTATTTCGTGCATGTTAGGGAACAGGATCAGGTTGTGACCATCGGTGACAAGCATACCGGTGCGGCAACACCGGAACCGGATGCGGAGCTTATTCTGATCAATCATCCGCAGCCCGCAGAGGATGACGATGATCCACAGCCCACGAAGCCGATTAAGCCGACGAATCCAACCAAGCCAACCGAACCGATTGGTCCCGGCATTCCGCCTAAGCCAACCGAGCCGGTCGGACCTGCGGAATCCACATCACCGGTCGAACCGACCACACCGGCTTACCCGGATTTACCGGAGCTGCCACCCAGTACCAACGATCCCGGAAAACCGGATTTGCCGCCCGGAACGATGATAGAGATTCACGATCCTCAGGTTCCAACCGGTCCGCCGCTCTACCGTGGGCCATATGATCCAAATAAAAATTATCCGGAGCTTCCACCCGGAGAGTATGTGCTGGTTACGATTGATGAAGAGGGGGCACCATTGGCAGACTTCTTCTTCACCATAGATGAGATGGGTATCCCCTTGGCAGCTGTGCCAAAGGCCGGAGATTCTTCCGTATCGGGCACGACATTGGTAGTCCTGATGCTGATTTCTTTAACAGGAGTCGGACTGCTATGGAAACGCAAGAAAGAGGATTATGAATAAAGAAATAATTTAGGATACAAAACAAGCCGTTAGCTTCATGGAACGGCTTGTTTTATGGGGAAAGAACCTTGCCGAACGGTTTATTTCGGTTGCAAAGACTCGAGACAATCGATATAATGGAGCTACGAGAGATGAGCAGCTCAATTGCAACACAGAAATCCAAGCGTGCATCGAACGAGGAATTTTGGCAGAGTTTCTGCGTAAGAATCAAGTGGAGGTGATGGATTTGTTGTTAACCGAATACGATGAGGAAGCACATATCCGAGGTCGTGATATCTTTCGGAATATCTTGATGGCAGTGTTGCTTTTTATTGCATTGGGAAGCGGGATTGCATTGTGTATCAAGTTCTTTCACAAGAGCGAAAATACAGCTGCTTTGGAATCTATCTCAGCCATGGCGGATCAGGCGGTGTCATTTGCAGAGATTCGTTTGGAGGAAGATAAAAGTCCGGAAACTGCACAGAGACTGCGTTGTGAGAGGTTAGAAGAATATGCGAAACTTAGAAAACAGAATGCGGATATGATTGGCTGGATCAACATTCCAGATACCCAGATTGATTATCCAGTGATGCAGTCCCCTGAGGCACCGGACTTTTACCTAAAACATAATTTCGAGAAGGCAGCCAGTACCTATGGAGTTCCCTATGTAGGGGAGCGCTGCGATTTAAGCGGAGGCTGCAACAATATCATTGTCTATGGGCATCACATGAAAGATGGCAGTATGTTTACGGATTTGATGAAATATGAGCAAGAATCCTTTTATGAAACACATCCGTTTATTTATTTCGATACCATGGATACGGTGGGTACGTATCAGATTATTGGAGTGTTGGAAGTTCCCGCTATTGAGACTGAAGCAGAATTTTATCAGAAGATGGAGACGAAAACCCCCTTTGATTACAGCGGTTATGTGGCAGAGGTGAAACGTCGCTCTCACTATGAAACCGGAGAGATTGCGGTTTATGGGGAGCAGCTCTTGACACTTGTTACCTGTGAGTATACAGTGAATGAAGGTCGATTTATCATGGTAGCCAAAAAGATCCGGTAATCATAGAAATGGAGAGAATTATGAATTTACCATTGGTCAGTATCATTATACCGATTCACAACTCGGAAGCAACGTTAAAGCGATGCTTGGATAGTGTTTTGAATCAAACTTACCGAAAAACAGAGATTTTTTTGGTGGATGATGGAAGTGAAGATTCCAGTTATCGTATTTGCTTGGATTATGCGGCAAAGGATCCCAGGATTTTTGTGATTCGTAAGCCACAATCCGGTGTGTCAGATTCCAGAAATCAGGCGATGGATCGGGCAAAAGGGAAATATCTTCAATTTGTGGACAGCGATGACTGGATTGCTGCGGATGCTTCTAAGATTATGGTGGAAGCTGCAGAAGTTACGGAAAGCGATTTAGTGGTTACGCATTTTTATCGGGTGAAGAATCACAAAATGCAGATGAAAGGGCACATTGAACCCTTTGAGGTGTTGTCTCGTCGTGAATTTGCAGAGCATATGATGGAGAAACCGGCCAATTTTTATTATGGGGTGATGTGGAACAAATTATATCGCAGAGATATCATGAATAAGTATCAGATTCGATGCAGTAAGGATATCAATTGGTGTGAAGATTTTTTGCTGAATTTGGAGTATCTGTGTTATGCGGAGAAAGTAGTTGCGGTTCCGTTCCCTACGTATTATTATGTCAAAACCAAGAATAGCTTGGTCTCCAAGGAAACGACAGTCAAGAATATGATACAGATGAAATTGTTTACATTTTCTTACTATAAGGCACTCTATGAACAGATTGATTTATATGAAGAAAACAAAGTCAAAGTCAATCGCTATTTGCTGGCAGTCGCAGAGGATGGACGATAGCTTTGAGAAAAACAAAAAATATAAGAAAAACGATTGATAAAAATATCACAATATGAGATAATAAGGCTATCTATTAATTAATCCATATGGAGGAATAAGCCATGAAAGTAACGATTTGTATTGGAAGTGCATGTCATTTAAAAGGATCCAGAGAGATTATCAAAGAATTGCAGGAATTAGTAGCGGCCAACGGATTAGGAGAGAAAGTGGATTTAAACGGTTCTTTCTGCAGTGGCAATTGTGTGAATGGAGTCTGCGTAACCGTGGATGAAACTCTTTATTCTTTAAAACCGGAAGACACCAAAGAATTCTTTGAGAGAGAGATTTTAGGGAGGCTGTAGGCATGGGAATTATTGATTTCAAGGCCACGAAGTGTAAACATTGCTACAAATGTGTTCGTAACTGCGAAGTGAAGGCCATTATGGTAAAAGATGGTCGTGCTGAAATCATGCCTGATAAATGTATTTTATGCGGAAAATGCCTGCAGATCTGTCCGCAGTCGGCCAAGACCCTAGTCAGTGATTTGGATGTGGTTAAAGGCTATATCAGAGATGGAATCCCGACCGTGGTGTCGGTTGCGCCTTCTTATATGGGGCTGCTTTCGTACGATACCATCGGTCAGGTACAGGCGGCTTTGAAAAAACTGGGTTTTACCGATGTGCGTGAAACCGCAGAAGGTGCAGTTTTAGTGACGGAAGAATACGCGAAGCTCTTGCAGGAGGGCAAGATGGAGAATATCATTACCACTTGCTGCCCCAGCGTCAATGATTTGATTGAGATTTATTATCCGCAGCTGATTCCCTACTTATCTCCTGTTGTTTCCCCCATGATTGCCCATGGTAAGATCCTCAAAAAAGAATATGGAGTTGATACCAAGGTTGTATTTTTAGGCCCCTGTATCGCTAAAAAGAAAGAATCTGCGGATCCAAGGCATGACAATTATATCGATGCCGTGCTCAACTTTAATGATTTAGAGAGATGGCTCGCCCAAGAAAAGATTGTGATCAAGGATTGCGAAGATCTTCCTTTTTCTAAGATGGATCCCAAGGTGAATCGTCTGTATCCGATTACCAATGGTGTGGTGAATTCGGTTCTTGCTACAGAGGGGCGGGCAGATTCCTATCGGAAGTTCTATGTTCATGGCATTCGCAATTGTATCGACCTGTGTGAGAGTATGTCCAGAGGAGAGATCAACGGCTGCTTTATTGAGATGAATATGTGTTCCGGCGGCTGCATCAAAGGGCCTACGGTCGAAGATGAGACGATATCCAGATTTAAAGTCAAATTAGATATGGAAGAAACGATTGTAAAAGAACCTGTGAAGGCAAAGACGGTAGCCGTGATGGAAGAAGGACTGCATTTTGGAAAGATTTACGCAGACCATTCTCCGAAAGATCCGATGCCGACGTTAGAACAGATTCAGGAGATTTTAAATAAAACAGGTAAAGTGAGACCGGAGGACGAATTGAATTGCGGTGCCTGTGGCTATCCGACCTGTCGGGAGAAGGCAATTGCGGTATTTCAGAAGAAAGCAGAGCTCAATATGTGCATACCTTTTATGCATGAGAAAGCAGAATCTCTGGCCAACTTAGTGATGGAAACTTCACCCAATGTGGTTCTGATTGTGGACAAGGATATGAAGATTTTGGAGTATTCCGCAGTTGGTGAGAAATATTTCGGAAAAACGAGAGCAGAAGCGTTGACGATGTATCTGTATGAATTTATCGATCCGGTGGATTTCCAGTGGGTTTATGATACGCATCAAAATATTCACGGCAAAAAGGTTACCTATCCGGAATATAAGCTGTCCACTCTTCAAAATATCGTATACATAGAAGCACAGGATGTAACACTGGCTACCTTTATTGATATCACCAAAGAGGAAGAAGCCTCTAGGCAGGAGTATGAGAAGACGTTGGAAACCATCGATTTAGCACAGAAGGTTATTCACAAACAGATGATGGTAGCACAGGAGATCGCCGGACTGCTTGGTGAAACTACGGCAGATACCAAAACCACCTTGACTCAGCTTTGCCGTTCCTTACTGGAAGGAAGCGAAAGCGAGGTTAAATAATGGGAGTTACCGTTGATGTTGCTTATAAAAGTTTAAATAAATTTACAGAGATTTTATGCGGAGACAAGGTCGAGATCCTAAAGACAGAGAATTCTGATATACTGATCTTGGCGGATGGGATGGGAAGCGGTGTCAAAGCCAATATCTTGTCTACCTTGACCTCCAAGATCTTGGGAACTATGTTCTTAAACGGCGCAACTCTGGAAGAATGTGTAGAGACCATTGTGCAGACCTTACCGGTCTGTCAGGTGCGTCAGGTGGCATATTCTACGTTTAGCATTCTTCAGGTCTTTCATAACGGAGAAGCTTATCTGGTGGAGTTTGACAATCCGGGATGTATTTTTGTACGGGATGGAAAATTAGTTCCAATTCCGGAGAATGTCCGTGTCATTGAAGATAAAAAGATCAATGAATTTCGCTTTCAGGTGAGGCGGGGGGATGCCCTCATTCTGATGAGTGACGGAACGATCCATGCAGGAGTTGGGCAACTGTTGAATTTCGGTTGGGCATGGAATGATATTGCAAAGTATGCGGTGAAGCAGTCGGGTTTGACGGTATCGGCGATGCGATTGGCAACTGCAGTATGTCATGCTTGTGACGAACTTTATATGTTCCGACCCGGAGATGATACTACAGTAGCGGTTATGCGGATTATCGACAGTAAACCCGTGCATTTGATGACGGGACCCGCCAGCAGGTCGGAAGATGATAAAAAGATGGTGGCTGCATTTATGTCCGGAGACAATCCCAAACGTGTCGTGTGTGGGGGAACCAGTGCGACCATCGTATCGCGGGAATTGGACAAGCGTCTGGATGTATCGCTGGATTATGTGGATCCTGACATTCCTCCGATTGCCTATCTGGATGGGCTTGAGCTGGTGACAGAGGGAGTATTGACGCTCAACCGCGCACTGCATCTCTTAAAAAGATATGTCAAGAATGAAAGTGTAGTAGAGGACTTCTTTGAAGAACTGGACAAACCCAATGGTGGTTCTATGGTTGCAAAGATGCTGATTGAAGATTGTACGGAATTACATCTCTATGTAGGGAAGGCGATTAATAGCGCTTACCAGAATCCGGGTCTGCCATTTGATTTGGGAATTCGCCAGAATCTGGTGGAGCAGTTGAAGCACGCGGTGGAAGAGATGGGAAAACCGGTTACGGTAACCTATTATTAACAGTTACAATAGATTTATTCATAAATAGAAACGAATGGGACAACAGGAGGATGAAAAAGCATGGTAACCAATGATGCAACTATTTTAGGACTAAAGCACTCGGTGCTGTTTGAAGTCGCCAAGAGGGCTTGGGCAGGGAATCTGGAAGAAACGAGGGATGAGATTCCCTATAGTATGATTCCGGGACCCCAGGCGCAGTTTCGCTGCTGTATCTACCGGGAACGCGAGATTATTCGTCAGAGAGTTCGTTTGGCGGAGGGGAATTGTCCGAGCAGTGGAAAAGACACCACCAACATTGTACAGGTGATTGGTGCTGCTTGTGAAGGCTGTCCGATTTCCAGATATACGGTGACGGATAACTGTCAGAAGTGCATGGGCAAGGCTTGCCAGAATTCCTGCAATTTTGGTGCGATTACCATGGGCAAAGACCGTGCTTATATTGATCCGGATAAATGCAAAGAATGTGGAAAATGCGCACAGGCCTGTCCTTACAATGCGATTGCAGATCTGACTCGCCCATGCAAGAAGAGCTGCCCGGTGGATGCAATTACTATGGATGAGCATGGGATCGTGGTGATTGATGAAAGCAAATGTATTCAGTGTGGTGCTTGTATCCATGGCTGCCCATTTGGTGCAATTGGTTCGAAATCTTTCATGGCTGATGTGATTCATATGATTCGTGCGGGTAAGAAAGTGGTAGCGATGCTGGCTCCTGCGACGGAGGGTCAATTTGGTCCGGAGATCACGATGGCAAGCTGGAAGACGGCACTTAAGAAGACCGGTTTTGCCGATATGGTAGAATTGGGTCTGGGTGGTGATCTGACTGCTGCTGCAGAAGCGGCTGAATGGGCCGAAGCTTACCGCGCGGGTAAGAAGATGACTACTTCTTGTTGTCCTGCATTTGTCAATATGATCAGACAGCATTTTCCGATGCTGCTGGATCATATGTCGACTACCGTTTCTCCGATGTGCGGAGTTTCCAGAATGCTCAAAGCGCAGGATCCGGAGACGGTCACGGTATTTATCGGACCGTGTATTGCCAAAAAGAGCGAGACTCTGGACTTGAATATTCAGGGCAATGCAGATTACGCGATGACTTATGGTGAGATTCGAGCCATGATGCGTGCCAAAGATGTAGAGCTTGAACCGGAAGAGAATACCTATCAGGAGAGTTCGGTATTTGGAAAACGATTTGGCAATGGCGGCGGTGTTACGGCAGCTGTACTGGAATGCCTCAAAGAGACCGAGGAGAATACCGATATCAAGGTGATGACCTGCAGCGGAGCTGCGGAGTGCAAGAAGGCCTTGATGCTCCTAAAATTGGGACGGCTTCCGGAGGATTTTGTCGAAGGTATGGTTTGTACCGGTGGCTGTGTGGGAGGTCCGAGCAGACATAAGACCGAGTCAGAAGCCAAGAAAGCCCGAGATATTTTGATTGCACAGGCTGATACGAGAGAAGTACATGAGAATTTAAAGAAAGTAGGTGCCGATCAGGTGCCGATGCATCGCCATTGATTGTGCAGTTACATTTCATGTAATAGGAAAGTGCTCACTGAAGTGACCGCGCTAAGGATAAAGGGGCTGCAAAGCAGACTCTTTATTCTTATTTTGCTTTTTTGACTTGGGAAGGAGATATTCCAAAGTGTTTTTTAAAAAGCTTGCTGAAATGATAGGCATCATCATAGCCTACGCGGATGGCGACTTCTTGAATCATCTCCCCATTTTCTGCTTCCAAGATCTCTCTGGCTTTTTCCAGGCGGATATTGATCAAGTGACGGATCGGAGTATCTCCGGTTTCACTCTTGAATATTTTGGAAATATAAAAAGGACTTAAGTACATATTTTCTGCGATTTGATCCAGAGATATTTTTTCGCTGTAGTGATCTTCAAAATAATTCACAATTTGTTCTACTACGTATTTTTTGTTCACCGATTCAAAGGCACATCCGGAAAGATTGGTCATCGGCTCACACTGTTCGCGGATGATCAGCAGAATCATCTGCATCAGATAGGTCTTTAGCATGAAATATCTGCCTTGCCGGCATACGGTATTTTCCATCTCCATAGAAGAACAGATCCGAAATAATCGCTGACGCAAGTCTCCGGTCGTGTGGAGAATTCGTTCTCCGCCCGGCAGAGGAAGATAATTCGGAGGAAGATTTTTAAGTTGAATATCCGAAAATCCCACGAAGAATTCGGTAGTGGGGGTATCATTATTTTCAAGCAGCAGTGCTTGATGTTTCATGCCGGGATTGACAATGATGAAATCCCCTTCTGCTACATCGTAAAGGCAATCTTCAATGCGATAGCGCCCTTTTCCGGATAGTACAAAAGCAATCTCCGGATAATCATGGCTGTGATAATTGTCTTCATTCTTGGTTCTGGTGCCTTTCCAGGTAAATAGAAAGGTTGGATTTAAGTCTTCCATAAAAAATCCTTGGTGATCTATGTGCGTTTCCATCTTCATGATGTTCTCTGCCTCTTTTTATCTTCTGTTTTCATCCATCTTTTCTATTCTACGTGTTATTTTCTCAAAAGTAAAACGAATCTTACAAAAATATACATCAAAGGTGCAAGATACTCCATTTCTTTTTAAATGCTGTCACGGTAGAGTGTAGAAGCAGAGAACATTTTTACAAATGGAGGTAGTCTGATGACACCGATGAAGTGGTTTTATTCGTTCCTTAAAAAATATCGCGGACTGATGTGTCTGGGATTGCTGCTGACTACGGTCATTGCAGCGTTATCAATCGTCAATCCCTATATTTCCGGTATCATTGTAGATGAAGTGGTTTTGGCAGGCAATCATGCGCTGCTTTCAAAACTGATCTTTTGTTTGCTGGGTATTACTTTTCTGACCGGGAGCCTGCGCTTTTTGTATCAGGTCGTATTTGAGACGGCATCGCAGAGATTGCTTTATGATATGCGGGACAAGGTGTATCGCAAACTGCTCCAAGAGGATTTTTCTTTCTACAATAAGAAACGAACCGGTGATTTGATGAGCCGTCAGACCGGAGATATGGATGCGATTCGTCATTTTGTGGCGCATGTCATCTATGCAGTTTATCAAAATGTGCTCTTGTTTATCTTTGCACTCCTGATGGTTTTTACGGTCAACACAAAGCTGGCTTTGTGCATGCTGCTTGTATTACCTTTTACGGCGCTGACTACCTTTTTGCAGTCCAAGGAAATCCGCCCGGCTTTCCAGCGTAATCGCAACTGTTTTTCTTCTCTGAATGCTTTTGTTCAGGAAAATGTCAGCGGAAATCATGTGGTCAAAGCGTTTGCAAAAAAAGATTATGAAATTGAAAAATTCAACAAAGAAAATGATAAATTCCGGGATTCTCAGATCCGCGCATCTCGAGTCTGGATGCAGTATGTACCGGTATTCGAGGTACTTTCCTATGCGCTGACTATCGTGCTGATGGTATATGGAAGTTATATGGTCATCTGTGGTGAGATTACCCTGGGCGGCTTGGTCAAGGTCAATGGTTATCTGTGGATGCTCAATACTCCTCTGCGTATGGCCGGTTGGTGGGTCAATGATATTCAGAATTTTGCAGCTTCGGTGGAAAAAATCTACGCTACCTACAGCGAAGAACCCGGAGTGCAGACCCCTCGCACCGGAGGCATTCATCGAAAATACAGCGGAGGAGTAGAATTTCGCAACGTCTCTTACCGCGCAGATGATGAAGATATCGTGATGGATATTAATTTTAAGGTAAAGCCCGGACAGACCATCGGCATCATCGGCTCCACCGGATCGGGTAAGTCTACGCTGATGAATTTGCTGTGTCGCTTTTACGATGCTACTTCCGGAGAAATACTGGTGGATGGCGTAGATGTACGCAAATGTGATCTTTATAATTTGAGGGACAATATCGGAATGGCGATGCAGGATGTATTCTTATTTTCCGATACTGTGGAGGGTAATATCGCCTATGGACGTCCAAACTGCAGTTTTGAGGAAGTAAAACGCGCAGCGATTATGGCAGATGCCAATCATTTCATCATGGAGATGCCGGAGGGGTATGATACCATTGTCGGAGAACGCGGAGTAGGGCTCTCCGGTGGTCAGAGGCAGAGGATTTCTCTTGCCAGAGCGCTGCTAAAAGATCCCTCCATTCTGCTTTTGGATGATACGACTTCTGCTGTTGATATGGAGACGGAGAGTTATATTCAGAAGCAGCTTAAAAACATTCAACAGGAGAAAGACTGTACCGTATTCCTTGTAGCACATCGCATTTCCTCTATCAAGGATGCAGATTGGATTTTGGTCATGGATCACGGCCGTATCATTGAACAAGGCACGCATGACGTTCTGGTATCGCAAAATGGATACTACGCAAATGCTTTTCATAACCAATATGGCGAGATTCCCTATGATCTTTTGAAGGAACACAGACAGAGAAAAATGAAGGCTTCTAAGGCTCGGAAAGGGGGAAATTAACATGGCACGCAACCGGTATGATGTGGATGAAAGATTGGAAGACAGCTTTGATATAGACCAGTTAAAACGCTTGGCCGGCTATATTTCTCCTTATAAGAAGAAGATGGTGCTGGTACTCTTTCTGATGATGAGTTCGAGTGCACTGACCATGATGATTCCGATTTTTTTCCAGAGAATTATGGATTTCTATATTCCGGCTCAGGATATGAAAAAGATCGTTTGGGTAAGTATGCTGACACTGCTGATTGCTCTTTATTCTGCGGTCAGCCTAAGGTGGAAGATTAAGACGATGAGCGTGATTGGACAGAGCATTATTCATGAGATTCGTTCCGATATCTTCTGTCATCTGCAGGATTTGCCATTTTCCTACTATGACGATCGTCCACATGGCAAGATTCAGGTACGTGTAGTCAATTATGTCAATAGTTTGAGTGATCTGCTGAGTAATGGTATCGTCAATACAATTACAGATTTGTGCAATCTGATCTTCATTATTTTGTTCATGTTGATTTGTGATGTAAGGTTGACTCTGATTTGCCTATGCGGACTGCCGGTGCTGGCATTTGTGGTCGTGCTGATCAAGAAAAAACAACGCCGCGCCTGGCAGATACAGTCTAACAAGCAGTCTAACTTAAATGCTTATATTGCAGAAAGTATCAATGGTATTCGGGTTACGCAGTCCTTCGTCAGAGAACGGGAAAATACCGGTATATTCAATCAGCTGAGTCAGGGTTATCAGAAATCCTGGATGAAAGCAGTGCTGTTTAACTTCACGATGGGCCCCAGCGTGGATGCCATTTCCGCAGTTACTACGGCTTTTGTTTATGTGTTGGGCATTCGTTTTATTTTGGCACCAAGTGCTACGCTTTCAGTGGGTATCTTGATTGCTTTTACGGCTTATATCGGAAGATTTTGGGCACCCATTAATACCTTGGCGGCCTTCTATAACTCTCTGCTGACTGCGATTTCTTACCTGGAACGTATCTTTGAAACCATTGACGAACCGGTACTGGTAAAAGATGCGCCCAATGCAGTGACGATGCCTCCGATTCATGGTAATGTGGAATTCAGAGAAGTTTGCTTTAGCTATGAGGAAAGCCATCGGATTTTGGATCACATTAATTTTCGGGTGCTGGAAGGAGAGACGTATGCAATTGTAGGTCCTACCGGAGCCGGAAAATCTACGATCGTCAATCTGATCAGTCGCTTCTATAACGTAGATTCCGGTCAGGTCTTGATTGATGGAATCGATATTGCAGGTGTAACGCTTCAGTCGCTGCGTACCCAGATGGGCATTATGATGCAGGACAGCTTTATCTTTGCAGGAACGATTATGGATAATATTCGTTATGGGAATCGAGAAGCTACGGATGAAGAAGTGATGGAGGCAGCGCAGACTGTCTGTGCGCATGATTTCATTATGGGCATGGAAAAAGGGTACCACACCGAGGTAAATGAACGCGGCAGTCGGCTTTCGGCCGGACAAAGACAGCTTATTTCTTTTGCAAGAGCACTTTTGGCAGATCCAAAGATTCTTATTTTGGATGAGGCAACTTCCAGTATCGATACGGAAACGGAACTGCTTCTTCAAAAAGGATTGGATCGCTTATTGGAAGGACGCACATCCTTTATCATTGCCCATCGCTTGTCTACGATTAAAAATGCAGACTGTATTTTGTATGTGGATCAGGGCGGTATTTTGGAAAAAGGAACCCACGAAGAATTGCTAGAACAGAAGGGGGAATATTACAACCTTTATATGTCACAATTTGATTTTCTGTAGCTGCATACTTTCCCTTGCATAAATTCAAGAAAAACCGTATAATGATGCTAGGTCTTTGTAAGGAGGTGAAGTATGCCTGCAGTAAATGATCCCGGTAAAGAGCCAACAAAAAAACGTCAGTTTATGCGCGAACAAATCATAAAACCACCTATGACGAAAAGGCAGATAGCAAAACGTATCTTAGCCTTTTTCTTCATTGCTGTTTTGTGTGGCACAGCGGCGGGTATCAGTTTTGCACTTGCCAAACCTTTTGCAGAGAAGTATCTGGTGAAGGGGACCACCGAAGAGAGCTCGCAGATTTCATTTTCAAAAGATGAACCGGAGACTTCACCGGTGGCGACAGAACCGCCTACGACGAAGGCAGTGGAGACGGCACCCATCGAAGAGATCCTTCAATCTGCGATCGAACAATACCAGTATGAGGTAGGCGATTTAGAGAGTCTTTACAGCACTGTCAAGACCGTAGGTCAGGAAGCTGATAAAGGTATCGCAGTGGTGCATTCTGTGAAGAAGGAGATGGACTGGTTCAATAATCCGGTGGAGACAACCGGTCTCTATGCGGGGGCCATTATTGCTTCGACGCCGGGAGAACTCTTGATTTTGACTCCGGAAGCTGCAATAGAACATGCAGATTCCATCAAGGTTGCTTTTAGTGACGGCACCGAGGTCAGTGGAACGATCAAACGCGCCGATCCAATATCCGGAATGGCGATTGTAAGTGTGGATGCTTCGCAGTTAGAAGAATCAGCTCGTGAGAATATTAAGGCTTTGAAACTGGGCAATGCCTATTTGGTGAAACAAGGTGATCTGGTGATGGCACTGGGGGGACCATCGGGGATGGTACATTCTCTCAATTATGGATTTGTATCTTATGTGCTCCGCAATGTTCCGGTACCTGACGGTCTCACCAGACTGCTTTATGCAGATATCCAGAGCAATGCGGGAACCGGTACTTTTCTGATCAATACCGCAGGAGAGATGATTGGCTGGGTGACGGATCAATATAAGAATGAGAACAGTGAAGAGATGACGGTAGCGATGGCGATCTCCGATTACAAATCGATTTTGGAGAAGATGTCCAATGGGATTGCAATTCCCTATGTGGGTATCAAGGGTCAGGAAGTTACTTCTGCGATGACCGAAGATGGATTACCATTGGGGGTTTATGTGGTGGATTCGATATCGGATGCACCGGCCTATGAAGCGGGAATCCAGAATGGGGATGTGATTACCAAGGTGGGCGAGAAGTCGATTACGACTATGAAGGATTATCAGAATCAGATCGAAGCTTTGCGGGAAGGTGAGATTGTGACAGTCACCATCCAGAGAAAAGGAATAGAAGAATATAAAGAATTAGAATATCAGGTAACCGTAGGAGCCAGGTAGAAGATGCCTGGCTTTTGCTTATGAGGAGAGATGAAGATGAAGTATATTAAAGGATTTAAAGAGGGAGTACATGTTTCTGATGTGTATCTCTGTAAGAATAAACAGATTGCATTGACTAAAGCAGGCAAAGAATATGGAAATTTGATTCTTCAAGACAAAACCGGAACGGTTGATTCGAAGATCTGGGATTTAGGATCACCGGGAATTGGCAATTTTGAAGCTATGGACTATGTTTATGTGGATGCAGATGTGACGGTATTTCAGGGAACCAATCAACTCAATATCAAGAGAATCCGCAAGGCAGATGAGGGAGAATATATCCCCAATGACTATCTGCCGGTTTCTGCAAAGGATATTGGGCAGATGTATGAAGAACTGCTGGGGTTTGTGCGTTCTGTAAAAAATCCATATTTAAACCAATTGCTATCCGGATATTTTATCGATGATCCGAAATTTGCCAAAGCATTTCAATTCCACAGTGCTGCCAAGAGTGTGCACCATGGTTTTGTGGGCGGGTTGTTGGAGCATACATTAAGTGTTGTAAAGTTATGTGATTACTATGCCGGATTTTATGCCGGAATCAATCGGGATCTTCTGCTCACGGCGGCCATGTTTCATGACATTGGTAAGACCAAAGAATTGTCGATTTTTCCGGAAAATGATTATACGGATGATGGGCAGCTGCTCGGTCACATTGTGATGGGAACCGAGATGATTGGAGAACGGATTCGGACGATTCCGGGATTTCCGGAGAAGCTCTCGACAGAACTGAAACACTGTATTCTGGCGCACCATGGAGAATTGGAATATGGTTCCCCCAAAAAACCGGCACTTTTAGAAGCATTGGCACTCAACCTTGCGGACAATACCGATGCCAAATTGGAGACCATGCTGGAAGTCATTCGCGGAGCCGGAGATAATTCCGGTTGGTTGGGCTATAACCGCCTCATGGAGACGAATATCAGAAAGACCACAGAGTTTTAAAAAGCCAATCAATAAGGGCATTTGATGATGAAATATCGATTATATTCCATCATTAAATGCCCTTATGAGATGTTGCATGATGCTCTATGTAAACAGTGTTGACGGTAAAACAGGAAAACACTGTAATGGTTAGTCGAGTCCGGCAGTGTCTGCGCGCTTGTTACTGCCAGCCTCATTGGATTATGCCCACGACCTCTCCAGCGCACACTCTGACTTGACTCGCTGCGAAATCGGCATTTCTAATATCTCTTGGATATCATGTTATTATCATACCAAGGAATTGTGAATAGAGTTTGTGCAAAAAATAAAAGAATTGTAAAAAGAAGAAAGAATTTCTTGATAAAGTAGGAATCGTATTTATATTTAGGAAGATTATTCCTTGCACAAAGTGTGAAAAGGAAATAGAATGATAATAAGAGTAAGGCTGGAGGATAGATCCTTTAAAGTGCAGTCAGATAGATGGGAGAAAGATGGAAATTATAAAAAATGAGATATTTACCATAACCATAGAAGATATGAATGAAACCGGAGAGGGCGTTGGGAAATTGGATGGTTATATCTGGTTTGTGAAAGATACAATCATTGGGGATGTAGTGGAAGTCAAGGCGATGAAAACCAAGAAGTCCTATGGCTTTGCCAGATTGATGCGAGTGATCACCCCATCTCCTCACCGTGTAAAACCGCCATGCCCGGTAGCTCGCCAATGCGGAGGCTGTCAGCTTCAGGCTATGAGTTATGAAGAACAATTGATTTATAAGGAACGTAAGGTCTATAACAATCTTCTTCGTATTGGAAAATTTGCAGAAGGGGATTTCCAGATGTTGCCGATTATGGGGATGGAAGACCCTTTGCGCTATCGTAATAAGGCGCAGTTCCCATTTGGTAAAAACCGAGATGGCAAGATCATTACCGGATTCTATGCAGAACGTACCCATGCGATTATCGAAACGGAAGATTGCTTGCTGGGTGCTAAAGTGAACCAAGACATTCTCAATAAGATCAAAGCATATATGAAGGAATACAACATTCAGCCTTATGACGAAGAGAGCCATCGAGGTCTGATCCGCCATGCTCTGATTCGTGTTGGTTTTAAAACCGATGAAGTGATGGTCTGTCTTGTGATCAATGCCAAGAAGCTTCCTTATGCAGAGAAGCTGACGGAAAGCCTGCTCACCATCACCGGAATGAAGAGCATCTCTTATAGCATCAATCGCGAGCGGACCAATGTGATTTTGGGATCTGAGATTGTGAATCTCTACGGATCAGGTTATATTACAGACTATATTGGGGATGTGCAGTACCGCATCTCGCCTCTGTCGTTTTATCAGGTGAATCCGTCTCAGACGGAGAAACTCTATGGAACTGCCTTAGAATATGCCGGACTGACCGGAGATGAGACGGTATGGGATTTATACTGTGGGATCGGAACGATCTCGCTCTTCCTGGCGCAAAAAGCGAAACAGGTTTATGGGGTAGAACTGATACCGGAATCGATCCAAGATGCGCGTATCAATGCCGCCCTAAACGGAATCACCAATGTGGAGTTCTTCGTAGGCAATGTGGAGGAAGTGCTTCCCAAAGCGTATGAGGAGAACCAAATTCACGCAGATGTGATCGTGGTGGATCCCCCCAGAAAAGGGTGTGATGAAGTCTGCTTAGCAACTATCGTCAAGATGGAACCGGAGCGCGTGGTATACGTGAGCTGTGATTCGGCGACTCTCGCAAGGGATCTGCGCTATTTGGCAGATCGTGGATATCGGGTAGAGAAAGTGCGGTGCTGCGATATGTTTGGGATGACCTGCCATGTTGAGACGTGCGTCCTTTTGTCCCACAAAAATTCGTAAACATCTCCACCGTCCTTATAAACAGGAAAATTGAATAAAATTGACTTCAGAGGTAGCTCT
>JAVXIV010000012.1:0-19122 GCA_036785645.1 Hungatella sp. | reverse complement strand
TGAACCCCCAGCGTGTAACGCGTTCCTTCCTTGGATAAAGTAATCGCATCATCTAAATCCTTTGCATCTTCTCCATCAATGGTAACGGTCTGCCAATTCCGCAGATCCAGCCTTCCTGCCATGTCTTTCGTATCGACTTCATCCGGAATTTTTTCTAGCTGATGCAATACCTCATCCGGAAATTCCTCCGGAAGCCCATAGGCTCGAATAATCGAGATAATATCGGTTCCCGGATCATTGACATGACCAATGATTTCCGTCACGACGCCCTCCGGCTTTTTATCCGCATCGCCAAAATCGGTGATTTTCACAACTACCTTGTGTCCGGTTACGGCACCCATATCATGCCCTTGAGCAATAAAAATATCTTTATTCAGCTTCTGATTATCCGGTATCACAAATCCAAAATTCTTATTCTTCTGATAATAACCAATCATCGTCGCATTGGCATGTTCCAGCACACGGATTACGGTGCCTTCCGCTCTGCGTCCTTTGCTCTGGGCCTCGATCACAATCTGAACGAGATCTCCATGAAGTGCGCCGCCGGTTTTATCTCCCTGGATGAAGATATCCTGATCCATCCCTTCAATGGCCACAAATCCAAAGCCTTTTGGATGACCACAGAACGTACCGACCAGAGCAAACGTCTCCGGTTTCCCATACTTCCCTTTTTTGGAGATTCCGACCTTGCCATCGGCAACCAGACTATCCAGTACTTCCTTTAATTCATTTCGCTGCTGCTTGGGCACATCCAAAAGCATCGCAAGTTCCTTGATCTTCATGGGAACATACGTCTTATCTTGAATCAATGCAAACAGCATTTCTTTTCTTCCTTTTAATACTTCTTCTGTCATTTTTTCTCCTATGATGCAAAAAACACTCTTGTGAACAAGAGTGTCTACGCTTCATCTACCAGATAATATTCAATACAAGTGCCAGAACCAAAAACGCTGCAGCAGCAAACTTTGTAAACTTCTCAAGGTTTCCTTCCATGGAACGTCCTTTATTCTTTCCCCAGTAAGTATCGGCCATACCACTGACTGACCCCAAACCTGCTGATTTACCTTCCTGAAGTAATACAATTACCGTCAGAGCGATACCTATAAGAATAAACACAATTGTTAAAATAATTTTTAGCATACTTTATACACCTCCTATAATCAAACAAAGATATCATAGCATACTTTTCCATGAAATACAACCGCTTTTTTAGCATACATTTCCTTTTCCACTACAGTTTTCTTCGATTCGAAGCAGTTGATTATACTTGGCTACCCGATCGGATCTACAGGGTGCACCGGTCTTGATCTGACCGCTGTTTACCGCTACGGCAATATCTGCAATGATAGAATCTTCCGTTTCTCCGGATCGATGTGAGATCACCGTCGTATATCCGGCCTTCTTGGCCATCTCAATTGCTTCGAAGCTTTCCGTCAGCGTTCCAATCTGATTCACTTTTACCAAGATGGAATTTGCTGCTCGAAGCTCAATTCCCTTGCGCAGCCGTTTCGTATTGGTGACAAACAAATCATCTCCCACCAGTTGAATGCGATGTCCCAAGGTCTTGGTCAAAAGCTGCCAGCCTTCCCAGTCTTCCTCATGTAACCCATCTTCGATGGAAACAATCGGAAAACCATCTACCAAGCGCCGATAGTAATCCACCATATCCTGTGCCGAACGTCTCACGGAAATTCCACTCATCTGACTCTCACCCGGAAATACATACATGCCGCTTTCTTCCTCATATAATTCGCTGGAAGCTGCATCAATTGCAATGCCCACCTGTGTCCCCGGCTCATAACCGCTGAGTTTGATCGCTTCTACCATATAGGTAAGCACTTCCTCGGAATTTTTTAAATTGGGTGCAAATCCACCTTCGTCGCCCACCGCGGTCGCATATCCACCGGCTTTTAAGAGTTTCTTCAAAGTATGGTAAATCTCTGTACATAGAAGAAGTCCGTCGGAAAATTTCTTTGCCTCAAGCGGCATAATCATAAACTCTTGTAAATCTACCGTATTGTCGGCATGGACTCCGCCATTTAAGATATTCATCATCGGAATAGGAAGTTCATGCGCACCGATTCCACCCAGATAACGGTATAGCGGCATCTTCAAACCATTGGCTGCGGCTCTGGCTACTGCCATAGATACACCCAAGATAGCATTGGCTCCCAGGTTCTCTTTATTCTCACTGCCATCGGCTTCCAAAAGCAGTTGATCAATGTGGCGCTGATTCAAAGCATTTTCAAATAAAACAGCTTCTGCAAGTACCGTATTCACATGTTCTACCGCCTGCCGAACTCCCAAGCCATGATAACGTCTCCCTCCATCCCGCAATTCCACTGCTTCGAATTTGCCGGTAGATGCCCCGGAGGGAACCGCAGCACGTCCCACGGCTCCGCCTTCCAGCCTCACTTCCACTTCCACCGTTGGATTTCCTCTGGAATCCAGAATTTCTCTTCCCTGTACTCCTACAATTTCTAATTGACTGCACATAAAAATGGCCTCCTCCTATCAGTTATCATCACTGATATAAGGATAGCCATTTTTTTATCATTTATGCGCGCAGCTCGATATCTAAATCTCTCAAACCATGAAGGATCTTCTCCATGACTGCATTGACTTCCTTGTCTTCCAAGGTTCGATCCTTGGCACGGAAGGTAATGGAATAGGCCACAGACTTAAATCCGGCCAAGATCTGAGCACCCTCATAGAGATCAAACAGTTGGTAACTCTCTAGGATTTTGCCGCCGCGCTGCTCGATAACATCCTCGATCTGTCCCACCAAAACTGCTTTGGGAACGACCATGCTGATGTCTCTGCTAACCGCCGGATACTTGGCAATTCCGGTATATTTGCGGTCAAATGTTGTAAACGGAAGGATACTTGGCATATCTAAAACTGCCAGATAAGTCTTCTCTCCCAGCTTATAATTGTCTGCTACACCGGGATGAACCTCGCCTAAATAACCAACTACCATACCATCATACCGCACATTGGCCTGACGTCCCGGATGCAAAAATGTTCTTCCGGCATTGGGATCATAATGCGGCTTCTTATGCATTCCAACTTTATCAAAAAATTCTTCGATCACGCCTTTCATGGTATAGAAGTCACCTTCTCCATAAAATCCCAGAATAAACTGCATCCGTTCATCCGGAAGTTCTGTCAGCGGAAGCTGCTTAGGCAAATAGACATTGGCCAGTTCATATAAACGAACGTCTTTATTTCTACGGTTGTAATTTGTGGATAAGGAATTCAGCATTCCGTTTAACGGTGTGGTTCTCATCACACTAAAATCTTCACCCAATGGATTTAAGATATGAACGGTCTGTCTCAAGGCAGAATCAAGCGGAAGCTGTAGTTTATCAAATGCTTTGGGGCTTTCAAAAGAATAGGTCATGCTCTGGCTAAAACCACAGAATTCAGCAATTTCTCTGGCTACCTGTTCGACTCTCAACTTATAGGATAACCCTCCGGTAGTTGCTTCTCCGGATGGCAGGGTAGTCGGAATGTTGACATAGCCATAGAAACGTGCCACTTCTTCCGCAATATCTGCCGGTCGCTCCAAGTCCTGACGGAACGTAGGGGCAATCACTTCTTTCGTTACCCTATCATAGCCTAAGTCAATCTTCTTAAAATAACCAAGCATGGTTTCTTCTGCTATATCCGTTCCCAGTAAGCGATTGATTTTTGCTGCGTCAAACGGAATTCTCCGCTCCACTCGTTTCTCCGGATAGAGATCAATGATTCCTCCCACAACTTCTCCTGCTCCTAATTCTTCAATCAGCTGACAGGCACGGTTCACAGCTTCTTCGGCATTATTGGGATCTAATCCTTTTTCAAATTTTCCGGACGCATCGGTTCGGATTCCCACTTTTTTGGCTGACAGGCGAATATTGGTTCCATCAAAACAAGCGGCTTCAAATATCATAGTTTTTACATCATCTGTGATCTTGGAATTTTCACCGCCCATGATTCCGGCTATTCCAACCTCTTTTTCTCCATCATGAATCATGAGAACCGTGCTGTCTAAACTCCGTTCCTGTCCGTCTAAGGTCTGGAAGGTATCTCCATCTTTTGCACATTTTATGACAATCTTATGACCCGCCAGCAGATCATAATCAAAGGCGTGCATCGGCTGACCATACTCTTCCATCACATAATTGGTGATATCTACAATATTGTTGATAGGGCGAATTCCACTGGCAGCCAAACGTCTCTGCATCCATGCAGGTGACGGAGCCAAGCGGATATTTTTCACCATTCTTGCACAATAACGAGGGCAGAGTGTGGTGTTTTCTACCTCTACTTTCAAATAATCATGAATATCTTCTGCATTTCCGGTAGCAGTCACAACCGGCGGCACAAAGGTCTGACCAAAAGTCGCAGCCGCTTCTCTGGCAATCCCCACAACACTGTAGCAATCTACGCGGTTTGACGTAATTTCATATTCGAAAACCACATCATGCAGTCCCAACATTTCCACCGCATCCGCTCCCACGACTGCATCTTCCGGCAGCAGATAGATTCCGCTCTCCGGAGCATCCGGATACCATTCTCCGGAAGAGCCCAATTCTTCAATCGAACACATCATCCCAAAAGATTCAACCCCTCTTAATTTTCCTTTTTTGATCTTGATTCCGTCTTCCGGCAAAGCTCCGCCATCGTGACCACCTGCAACTTTACCGCCATCCAATACAACCGGCACCTTGTCGCCTTCTTTGACATTGGGTGCACCGGTAACAATTTGTACCGACTCACTGCCTATATTCACCTGACAAATGATTAATTTATCTGCATCCGGGTGACGTTCAATCTGCGTGATCTCACCTACCACAATCTTCTCTAAATTCCGATCTAAACATTCATAACCCTCTACTTTCGTACCGGACAGAGTCATAGCATCCGTATATTCCTGCGCCCCAACTTCCAGATCCGGAACGTATGCTTTTATCCATGATAATGCTGTATTCATCTTTTTTCCTCCTTAAAACTGCTTCAAGAATCGAATATCATTCTCATACAAAAGTCTCATATCGTCAATTTCATATTTCAGCAATGCAATACGCTCTAGCCCTACTCCAAACGCAAATCCGCTATACGCTTCCGGATCAATTCCACACATCTCAAACACATGAGGGTGCACCATGCCGCAGCCTAAAATCTCGATCCAGCCGGAACCTTTGCAGAAACGGCAGCCCGACCCTCCACATTTAAAACAGGTTACATCCATCTCTGCACTGGGTTCTGTAAATGGAAAATGATGAGGCCGGAATTTCACTTTGGTTTCTTCCCCAAATAATTCCTTGGCAAATTCTGCCAGAGTTCCCTTTAGGTCTGCAAAGGTAATGTTTTTATCAATTACCAGTCCCTCTACCTGATGGAAGGATGGGGAATGTGTAGCATCTACTTCATCGGCACGAAATACACGTCCCGGTGCAATCATACGAATTGGCAATTTCCCTTTTTCCATCACGCGGGCCTGTACCGGCGAGGTCTGAGTTCTCAGTACGATATTTTTGTTAATATAGAAAGTATCTTGTTCATCCTTAGCCGGATGATTCGCCGGAATATTTAATTTTTCAAAGTTATATGCATCATATTCTACTTCCGGTCCTTCCACAACCTCATATCCCATGCCCACGAAGATGCGTTCTACTTCTTCTAATGCAATCGTGTTGGGATGACTGTGACCTACCTGACTTTTGTTCGATGGAAGCGTTACATCAATCACTTCCTTCTTCATCTGTTCTTCTCTGGCTTTTTTGGCAAGTTCTGCTTTGGTTTCCTCCAGTTTTGCTTCAATCATTTCTCTGGCTTCATTGACCATCTGTCCAATCCTTGGACGCTCCTCCGGAGAAACATCTTTCATGCTTTTTAGAACACCGGTCAGTTCTCCTTTTTTGCCCAAATATGCTACGCGAATGTCATTTAACAGTTCCAGTGCATCAGAAGCTTCAATCTGCTTTAATGCTTCTTCTTTGATTTTCTCTAATTGCTCTTTCATCATACGCTCCTTTTCTCGTTGCTCGCACACATAAAAACGCCCCTTCGTATAAACGAAGGGACGTATAGTTATCGCGGTACCACCCTAATTCCTGCAACATCGGTCACAGACTCTCAAGATACATAACGTGTATCCACGGCATGGCTTACATACAGATGGGTTCAGCCCTGCAGCTCCGGTGGGAATCTCAACATCTATCTGAACTAAAAGGAACTTGCAGCCGATGGCTCCTTCTCTCTGCTAGAACATAAATGTCTACTAACACCTTCATCGCTTTTATTTATAAAATCTAAGTTACATTCTAACATATCTATTTAAAAAGTCAAGGTCTCCAAAGCAGATTTCCCAATCCGAATTTTTCAGTTTAAACCGCAAACTGGCTGTTATAAAGCTCCGCATAAAATCCGTGTTGTGCCAGCAGGTTCTCATGGCTTCCCTGCTCTATGATATGCCCTGCACGCATGACCAGAATGACATCAGCCTCTTTGATGGTAGAAAGCCGGTGTGCCACGATAAAGCTGGTGCGCCCTTCCATCATCTTGGCAAATGCCTGCTGAATGCGGATCTCGGTTCTGGTATCAATCGAGGAGGTCGCTTCATCCAAGATCAGCATAGGCGGCAGGCATAACATCACCCGTGCGATGCACAGAAGCTGCTTCTGCCCCTGTGACAAATTTCCTCCGTCTTCTGAAATCACGGTATCATATCCCTGTGGCATCCGTTTAATAAAGCTGTGAGCATGGGCATCTTTGGCCGCCTGCACAATTTCTTCGAGAGAAGCCGTCGGTTTCCCATAAGAAATATTATCACGGATGGTTCCTGATTTCAGCCAGGTTTCTTGCAGTACCATGCCATAATTGGTACGCAGACTCTTTCTGGTGATCTCGCGGATATCATGTCCGTCCACTCGGATCTGCCCCGTATCCACATCATAGAACCGCATCAGCAGATTGATGATGGTGCTCTTGCCGCAGCCGGTTGGACCTACAATCGCGATCCTTTGTCCCGGATAAACCTCCAAATTGAAATCTTCGATCAGAGCGATTGCCGGATTGTAGGAAAAGCAAACATCCTGCAGCAAAACACTGCCCTCCACGGTTTTGAGTTCTAGCGCATCCTCTGCATCCGGAAGCAGGGTTTCTTCCTCTATGAGTTCAAATACCCGTGCTGCCGATGCCAATGCATTCTGCAGTTCTGTAATCACACCTGATATTTCATTGAATGGCTTGGTATATTGATTGGCATAACTTAAAAAGCTGGTGAGCTGCCCGATGGATAGAAGTCCCTTCATGGCGGCGAAAGCACCTGCGATGCCAACACTGGCATAGACCAGTCCATTGACAAACCGCGTCGCCGGATTGGTAATCGAAGAAAAAAAGATAGCGCCTAAACTACATTTGCGCAGTCGTTCATTGATTTGTACAAATGTTTCCTCCGCTTGTCGTTCGTGACCAAACGCCTGCACAATCTTTTGATTTCCCAGCATCTCATCCACCAAAGAAGTGAGTTCCCCCTTAATTTCTGATTGCAGCCGAAACATGGCATATGTTTTTTTGGCAATGAATCCGGCTACCAGCAGCGAAAGCGGTGTAACCAGAATCACGACTATCGCAATTATGGGATTGATATAAAACATAAATCCAAGGGTTCCAAAAATAGTAAGTATCCCCGTAAACAACTGTGTAAATCCCATCAGCAGTCCTTCGGAAAACTGATCAATATCTGCAATGATACGACTGATCAAATCACCGGACGGATGTGCATCCAGATAACGAAGCGGCAATATCTCCAAATGATCAAACGCCTTGGTACGAATGTCTTTTACTACCCGATAGGTAATGGTGTTATTGATATGATTCATCATCCACTGAGCCACTGCAGTGATGCAGACCAACCCCAGAATTTTCAGCAAAATCTGACTCAAACCGATAAAGTCCACCATTCCCCGATCTACGATTAAATCAATTCCCCTGCCCATTAGAATGGGCACATAGAGGGTAGATACCACCGTAATGGCCGCTAAGAGCAGAGAACACAAAACGCTCCACTGATAATGCCTGATATAACTTAAAATACGCTTCAAAGTAGACCCATACTTTTTCATTTACTGCACCTCCTCTTTCGACAACTGTGAGAAGCAGATTTCCCGATATATTTCACAGGACTTGAGCAATTCCCGATGCGTTCCACACCCCATCAGGTTCCCGTCCTCCAATACGATGATCTGATCGGCATGTTGGATCGTTGTGGCTCTTTGAGATACCATAAATACCGTCATATCTTGCGTATATTGTAAGATTGCTTTTCTTAAATTGGCATCCGTAGCAAAATCCAATGCAGAGGCACTGTCATCCAGGATCAAAATCTCCGGCTGTTTTATCAATGCTCTGGCTATGGTTAAGCGCTGCCGCTGTCCTCCGGATAGATTTTTACCACCTTGCTGAATCATCAAGTCCAGTCCCTGCCCCTTTTCTTCTACAAATGATTCTGCCTGTGCAATACGAAGTGCCAAATACATCTCGGCTTCTGTGGCATCTTCCTTTCCCCAGCACAGATTGTCACGAATGGTTCCTTTAAACAGCACCGATTTTTGCGGTACCACACCGATTTGTTCCCGCAGCTGCGACAGAGCATATTCCCGACTATCGATCCCGTCAATCAAGATGGCTCCGGAAGTCACCTCGTAAAACCGTGGAATCAAATTGACCAGCGTGGATTTCCCGGATCCGGTTCCACCGATGATTCCAATCGTTTCGCCCTTTTTCACACAGAAGGAAATCCGGCTTAGAGATTCTTCCTTGGCTCCCGCATAGGAAAAATCCACAGCTCGAAATTCCACTTTTGCAGCCCCTCCAGAACTTGGAGTTTGTAAAACTACTTTTACACCTTTTTCCGTTGAACTGCTCCTCTGATCCAATACCGCACGGATTCGATTGGCACATGCCAGCGATTTGGAAATTGTGATAATCAGATTTGCAAGTTTTACCAGCTCCACCAAAATCTGCGACATATAGTTCACCAGAGCTACCACTTCCCCCTGGCTAATCCTCCCGCATTCCACTCGGTTTCCACCTACCCAAATCAGTACGACAATGGCAGCATTGATCATCACATAGGTGATGGGATTCATCAGCGCCGATATTTTTCCAACAAAAACCTGAAAGTTTACCAACCGATCATTTTCCTCATCGAATTTTTGAATCTCGTCCTGTTGGCGGTTAAAGGCACGCACTACCCGTACACCCAGCAAATTTTCTCTCGTAGCCAGCAGCACCCGATCTAACTGTTTCTGCACTTTTTTATACAAGGGCATACTGATCAATAAAATTCCAAATACTACCGCCGATAGCAGCGGAATGATCACCGCAAACACCAATGCCGATTTCGCGTCTATGGTAAATGCCATGATCATGGCTCCTATTACGATAAAGGGTGAACGCAAAAACAAGCGCAGCACCATATTAACTCCGGACTGCACCTGATTGGCATCACTGGTTATTCGCGTAATCAGCGTTGCAGTACCCACTTGATCGATTTCCGTATAGGAAAATTGGTTGATATGGGCAAATAAATCATTCCGAAGTGCCGTACCAAATCCAACAGCCGCTTTGGCAGAAAAGTACTGAGCGGTCAGGGAACACGTCAAGCCTATGACTCCCAGCAACACTAAAATTCCGCCCATTTTTAAGATATATCCACTATCCTGCTGTTTGATTCCAATATCAATCATCCGAGCCATCACCAGTGGAACCAACAATTCAAAACCGGCTTCCAGCATCTTAAAGAGCGGGCCCATAATGCTTTCCATTTTATAGTTACTTAAATATTTTAATAATTTTTGCATGGGGATTCCTCTTCTTTAGGATTTAATGCAATGGCTTTTCGAAACAATAGCAAGCCGATGACAAACATGACCGCCAGCATGGAGATTCCGCCACTCGGCTTTCCTGTCAACTGTGCAAAGAGACCCATGAGGGCGGTGCCTATAAAAGAAGCACCTTTTCCGCAAGTATCAAAAAGTCCGAAGAATTCTCCGGACTTCTCCGGTGGAATGATTTTCGCGAAATAAGAACGTGACAATGCCTGAACTGCGCCTTGAAACATTCCAACACATACTGCCAATACCCAAAATTCCCACTGTCGATCTAGTTGAATGGCAAACAGTGCAATAAACAGATAGGCTAAAATACAGACTTGTATGAGGTTCTCCGTCCGATGCTTTTTAGCAGCCTTTCCAAAAAGCAGGGCAAATGGAAAAGCCACAATCTGAGTTAGGAGCAGCGCCAGCAGCAGTCCCTGTGCATCAAGTCCCAATGCACTTCCGTATACAGTTGCCATCGAAATAATCGTATAGACACCATCAATGTAAAAGGAAAATGCCAGTAAAAACACAAAAATATTCTTATGACTCTTCATATCCTTTAACACATGAACCAACCGTTTTAGGCTTGTTTTCACCGCTTGACGATCCGCTTCCCCACTATGATGAGTCTGTTTATAATTTCGAAGCAAGGGAATCGTCACAAAAAACCACCATCCTGCATTTAATAAAAAAGAAATGGTCATCGATCCCTTCATCGTGATGCCTATCGTCTCTCCAAACAATACAAAAACTAAACTGATGATAAAAGGAATACAACTCCCAATGTACCCCCACGCATAGCCATGAGAAGAAACGTAATCCAAGCGCTCCGGCGATGTCACATCCACTAACATGGCATCATAGAATATCAGGCTGGCAGAATATCCGACCTTCGTTATGACAAACATGGCCAGAAATATCACCCAAGATCTAGGTACTGACAAAGCGGCACATCCCAATACCCCTACCATCATACTCATGGTAAAAATCGGTTTCTTATACCCCTTTGTATCGGCAAGCGTTCCCACTATGGGGCCGATGATCGCCACAAGCAAAGTGGCAAGCGAAGTTGCATACCCCCAATAAGCCAGATAATTCACTTCGGATATTCCCGCCTGCTCTGCCAGATAACTAAAATAAATCGGCAAAATGGTTATTGCGAGCAGAATAAATGCAGAATTCCCCACATCGTACAAAATCCAATATTTCTCTAATTTCGTCAACTTTGTATTTTCCATCTCTTCTCCCCCATAATCCTTCTACAATCTTGATATTTTTTTATACTCATGATACTATTGCTTATAGAAAGTTGTCTTTTATAAATAAAACGTAACTGTTCAGAGGGGGCTGCTATGATCACTTTGATTCTTCACGGAAAACAGATCTTTGATAAATATAGTAAGGACGAAGTCACGGTATACGCTGCCCAAGCTTCGTTTTTTATCGTCATCGCTTTTTTCCCATTTATGATGCTATTGCTCACCCTAATTCAATTTATTCCCAATATCAATAAATCAGATTTATTGGCCACCATGGTGGCGATCACACCCAATATGCTGGATTCTCTGATGACCGGAATTGTAGATGATTTATACACAAAATCTCCGGCAACCATTGTCTCTGTCACAGCAATTGTTGCCCTTTGGTCTGCTTCCAAAGGGATGTTCAGCATCGAACGTGCTCTCAATCGCGTTCATGAGATCTCTTATAAGCGGAATTATATTGTGCGCAGACTCATCTGTGCCGGTTACACCATTATCTTTGCCATCACCTGCATCGCCAGCTTACTCCTGTTGGTTCTTGGAAATTCGTTACAAAACTTGATTTTTCGTCTCTTTCCGGTGATTTCCGGCGTGACACATTATCTGATCAGTTTACGTTCTCTATTGGCACTTGCAATTTTGATTGTTACATTTATGGGACTCTATACCTATGTACCCAACCAAAAACAACTGCTCCGTGACCAGCTTCCCGGAGCCGTCTTTAGTACCCTTGGATGGATGATTTTCTCTACTCTTTTTTCTATTTATTTTAATAATTTCAGTAATTTTTCTTACATGTATGGCAGTCTGACCGCCATCGTACTGCTGATGCTTTGGCTTTATATCTGTATTTGTATTCTTCTGATCGGAGCTGAAATCAACTATCATTTCTCTCATTCAAAATGGTAAATCCCAAAAGCATAACACCACTTGTCACTTGTATCACCGAACAGGCTTCCTGCAATATCATCTAAAATTCTGGGGAAAACATCGGTGTAGACAGATAACGATCTCCGGTATCCGGAAGTAATACCACCATGTTTTTTCCTGCATTCTCCGGTCGCTTTGCCACTTCAACAGCTGCCCAAAGAGCTGCCCCGGAAGAAATTCCAACCAAAATACCCTCCAACGCTGCCATTTTTCTTCCACTCTCATAAGCATCTTCACTGCTCACAAGCATGATTTCATCATAAATACTGCGGTTCAAAATATCCGGTACAAATCCGGCTCCCAGTCCCTGAAGGCCATGTACTCCTGCAATTCCTTTACTTAAATAAGGCGAGTCTGCCGGTTCCACTGCTATGATCTTCACATCGGAATTCTGACTTTTTAAATATTCACCCACTCCGGTGATCGTTCCCCCACTTCCAATTCCTGCTACAAAAATATCTACCTGACCCTCTGTATCTCTCCAAATTTCCGGACCCGTTGTCTCCCTATGTGCTTTTGCATTGGCGGGATTGACAAATTGTCCCAATACGATAGAACCCGGAATTTCTTTTTGCAGTTCTTCTGCTTTCGCAATCGCCCCCTGCATACCCAAAGTACCATCTGTTAATACAACCTCAGCACCATAGGCTTTTAAAATCATCCGCCGTTCTACACTCATCGTATCCGGCATCGTCAACATTGCATGATAGCCTTTCATGGCGGCGATACTGGCCAATCCAATGCCGGTATTGCCGGACGTCGGCTCAATAATAGTCGCTCCCGGTTGCAAGACTCCGGACTCTTCGGCATCTTTGATCATATAAAGTACTGCACGATCCTTGGTACTTCCTGCCGGGTTTAAATATTCTAACTTTGCAATCAGCTTAGCTTTTAATTGATGCTCTTTTTCAAAATTGGTCAATTCCAAAAGTGGGGTTTGCCCAATCAATTCCAATCCACTTTTCTTGATATTTTTCATATCGTCTTCCTCTGCGATCATTTCGTTTTTTATCTGCTCCATTTCTGATTTTCATGCTTCAAGCATATACTTAACTGTATTATAATGGTTTTCCCTACAAATATCAAGGATATACATAACCCCGAATGAGACCAAAGGAGAATCCATGACGCTTTTTGAATGGTTTGCAGAAATTGCCAGAAGGATCAGGATACCAAGAAGATATTTTCCGCGGCATTTTCTCTGGTTTTTCTCATTTCTTTATGATAAACTAAGAGATAGATATGATATAAAATAATACAAATAGGGAGGTACCACATGAAGGGAAATGTAATTGTAGGACAGTCCGGAGGACCCACCGCTGTCATTAATGCCAGCCTAGCCGGTGTCTACCGCACTGCCAGAGATCGCGGAGCCAAAAAAATCTATGGTATGCGTTTTGGAATTCAGGGGCTGTTGGATGAATTATACATTGATTTATCTGACCATATTAAAAACGATTTAGATATTGAGATCTTAAAGAGAACGCCCTCTGCATTTCTTGGAACTTGCCGCTACAAATTGCCCGCGATTCACGAAAACCAAGAAATTTATGTAAAACTCTTCGATATTCTAACCAAATTAGATATTGAATGTTTTATCTACATCGGCGGAAATGATTCTATGGATACCATCAAGAAATTATCAGACTATGCGATTCTGACCGGACAGCCACAGAGATTTGTTGGAGTGCCAAAAACCATTGATAATGATCTGGCACTCACCGATCACACACCCGGCTATGGCAGCGCCGCCAAGTACATTGCAACCTCTACCAAGGAAGTAATCCGCGATGGAATCGGTTTCTCCTACAAGAAAAACCTCGTCACGATCATTGAGATTATGGGACGTAATGCCGGTTGGCTGACCGGTGCCTCGGCATTGGCAAAAGGCGAAGATTGTGAGGGACCCGATCTCATCTATCTCCCGGAGCTGCCATTTGATATCGATCAATTTATGAATCGCATACGTACTTTACTGGAGAGTAAAAGTACGGTAGTCGTAGCGATCTCAGAAGGCATTCGTCTAAAAGACGGAACCTATGTCAGCGAATCTTCCGGAAGCAGCGATTATGTAGATGCATTTGGGCACAAGCAGCTGACCGGATCCGCAAGCTATCTGGCCAATGCAATCAGCCGTGAGATTGGCTGCAAAACTCGTGCAATTGAATTCAGCACCCTGCAGCGGAGTGCTTCCCACTTAGCGTCTCGTGTGGATATCAACGAAGCCTTCATGGTTGGCGGTGCAGCAGTCAAAGCTGCCGATGAAGGCGATAGCGGAAAAATGGTTGTCATTGACCGCGTCTCCGATGATCCCTACCAGTGCGCTACCGGCATCTATGATGTACACAAAATTGCCAATGGAGAAAAATTGGTTCCCAGAGAATGGATTAACAAGGATGGTACTTATGTAACGGAGGACTTTATTGACTATGTGCGTCCCCTCATTCAAGGAGATTATCCCTCAGTCATGGTCGATGGCATTCCAAGACATTTGTTTCTGCAGGAATAATATTCTCTTTTTCACAATCCATGCAAATACCACTGCCAGTAGATCCGCAATCGGTATACAACAAAATAGCGATACGATCGGTGCAATGCCCCAATTTCCAAAAACCGCAAGAGAAGGAATGATATAGACCAAAGGAATTAGGAAAAACACCTGCCTGGAGAGAATCAACAAAACGGAAGAGAATTCATGACCGGTTACTTGTAGCAGTGTCATATCGGTATATAAAATTCCAATAAACGGAAATCCCAGAAAAACAATATTCAAGATAACTCGCGCTATTGCAAGCATCTCGCTGCTTCCGCCAAAAACAGATGCCAGATTTTGCCCAAACAGCCATACCAGCAATAGCGCGAGGAATCCATAGCTACTACAAAATGTCATCGTAAGGTTCGAAACTTTTTTTATTTTTTCCGGTGCATCATTGCCACTAAAATATGAAATGATATTCTGCACACCTTGTGTTAACCCCACAATTGGCATCAATATAAACGTATAAATACGTTGAACTACACTCCATGCTGCAACATGCGCCATAGAACCCAGACTCAAGAGTCTGGCATTGAGCACAAAACCGGTACAACCACCCAGTATTTGTATTACCGTTTGTGCAATTCCGATTTTAAACAAATCTAACGCACTGCACAAAAATCCGGATGCTGATAAGGTGCCTTTCGCTATCCATAAATTCTTTCTCATCAAAAACAAGATCGAGCATACTGCACACAAACTCTCGCTGACTAAAGTTCCAAGTGCCAGTCCTGCCATTCCCATTTTGAGTAAAAATGCAAATACAAAATTACAAATAATATTAACAAATACGGAAGTACTGATCAACATAACTTCCGCTTTAGGAAAACCAAAAGCACGAATACAGCAAGTTAAGGTATAGCCTATACTACTGAAAACATTGCTAAAGAGTTGAATTTGTAAATATTGTTTTGCTAAATGATAAATTTCCCCCTCTGCACCCAAAATCAATAAAATTTGGGGTAAAGTAAACGAACAGTACAGAGAGGTTGCCATGGATATTACCACACTCATAATCATTCCGGTCACATAGCTGTCTCTTCTTTTATCCGAATCATTTAAGTATTTTGCAATCAAAATTCCGGTGGACATCGCAAACAGCGTTTGCAATGCCGTAAAGATCCCAAGCACCGGAGAGATCAATGCCATTGCAGAGAGCGCATCTTCTCCGATATAAGGAAGATTTCCGGCAAAAGCAGTATCCACAATTCCCGTTAACATTTCGACCATCAAAGATACAATCGATGGAATACCAAAGATAAAAATAAGTTTTGTAAGTGATTTGTTTTCATAAATATTTGTTTTCATGTAATTACCTCCAAAGATCATAATAGCAGGTAAACACGACATTGCATGTCATGTTTACCCGCTATTATTTTTATATTCACAAGGATTCAAAAATCACGGTCTTCTTGCTTTATATTCTTCATAGGAGATGAATTTACGTTCAAAGCTTTGATCGGTCCGTTCTATCTTATGAATATCGCAGCATTTTATCATCTGATAGGAGTCGGAAAAGCAAAATAAATACAAACCATCCGTCTTTAAAACATAACGGATCGGAGCAATCGTCAGAGAGGTATTGACCACAGCCAGAACTTCTAGATCCAAACATTCATCGATTTTTTTGCAAATCTCATGATCCCTCACAATCTTTTCTGAAAGTAGATCAATGCTTAAATATTGTTCTGCATCGTTTTCAAACATACTGCTTAATTCAGGAGCAATCAAACATAATTTATTGATAATTGTATTTTTTCCCGGTGTTTCTGAAAAGCTATCCATAATTTTGAGTGCGAAAATAATTTGATGAATGTCGGTTTCCGTAAAAAAACTCGTGCTGAATTTATAGTCTGCATCCAACTGTACACCACCACCCACACCTTGCGTACAGTATACCGGAATTCCCATCGCAGACAAGCGGTCAATATCGCGTTCAATTGTTTTTACGCTCACTTCAAACTGCTCTGCAAGCTGCTTGTAAGTCGTTTTTTTAACCTTGAGCAGATAAATCAGTATTTCTAAATGCCTTCCCTTCATGAGCCTTCCCACCTATGGTATCCGGATTTTCTAACTCTGTATTGCATATTTTTCCTTGAGATATTCAATATAATAGGTTGGATCGAAATCTTGTCCGGTCATTTCTTTTAAAAGCTGACGGCTGGTTTTCAATTTCCCATACTGATGAATATGTTCTCTCAAATATTCTCGAATTACATGCAATTGCCCGGTTTTTAATAACTCCTCCACATTCATCGTTTTCTTCATGTGCGCATAAATCTGGGCTCCAAATGCACTGCCAAGTGCATAGGAAGGAAAATACCCAAAAGATCCCTGAGACCAGTGAATATCCTGAAGAACTCCTTCTGATACATCCATGGGGCGAACTCCCAAGTATTCTTCGTATTTATCCGCCCAAAGCTTGGGCAGCTCATCCACATCTAAATTTTCCTCAATCAATGCTTTTTCAATCTCATAACGAATCATCACGTGAAGACTATAGGTTAACTCATCTGCTTGCGTACGAATGAGGCTTGGCTGTACTTTATTGATAGCCGCAAGAAACTGCTCCAACGAAATCGCTCCCAATTGCTTTGGAAATAATCCCTGTAGTTTTCCATAAATCGGAATCCAAAAAGCCTGATTTCGACCGATCATATTTTCAAAAAAGCGAGATTGAGATTCATGCATTCCCATAGAAGCACCCTGCCCCACCGGTGTCTGCGTCAGATCATCCCGAATTCCCATCTCGTAGAGTCCATGCCCTGCTTCGTGAATTACAGAAAAAATAGAATCATCAACTCGATCATTATAATTGGTCGTAATTCGAACATCATGATTGTGCAGATTGGTGGTAAATGGATGGGCACTGACTGCCAATACCCCTTTTTTAAAATCAAATCCAATATATTCCGCCAAAAATCTTCCAATCTCTTCCTGACGATCTTTCGGATAATCTCCCGTCAGAAAATGATCATCAACGGGCGATCCGGACTGCATGATTTGCTGCAGAAGCGGCACAATCTCTTCCTTTAATTTGGAAAAAAAGCAATCCAACATCTCCATATTGAATCCTTTTTCATAAGTATCCAACATCACATCATAAAGTTTCTGATCCGCCTTCATGCGGTAGGAAGCAAACCGTTTTTGATAAGCGATTATTTTCCTCAAAGTGGGGGCAAAGCTTTCAAAATCTTTATTTTTTCTTGCTTGAACCCATATTTTTGTAGAATTTGCTGCTAATTCTGCAAACTCTCGATATTCATGTGGTGGAATACAAGCTAAGCGTTCCAGTTCCTCGGCTAATTCCCGCACAATCGCGGACTCTACCTGTGAAAGCTCTGAATCCCCCCTGCACTCCTTCACCAGATGTCTTACCTCATCACAGGTAATCTTCGCACAATATTCTGCGGATAAGATACCAATCACTTTGGCAGTATAAGGAGCTGCCGCACTCGGTGCCAGGGTCTCGTCGTCCCATTCCAACAAAGCCATCGCCGTCTGCAATGCCATGGTCTGTTCTAGATAGGGTTGTAATTTCTCATATGCCTTGCACATAAAATGGATCTCCTTTTTTTAGTAGTATTTCTTAGATCCCCATAGATTATTCTTCTTTAATTCCAAAAATTCATTGTAGGCTTTTTCTAAAATTTGCTTTTCATTGGCAAATTTCAGCAAGTGATATGCTTCGTAAAATTTATAATATCCGGAATCCACAAAATACTCTTCCCGCTGTGGTTTACTATAATAGCTATCCGCCATCATCAGATACCAGTGTACATCCTTCTCCACCATATCTTGCGGTGTGCTAAAGGAATATTGACTTTTTCCAATATATTTGATGATAGAGGCACTGACACCGGTTTCTTCTTTCACCTCTCGCAAGGCAGTCTCTTTATATTCCTCTCCCTCTTCTATGGTACCTTTTGGCAATACCCAACCCTCGTATTTATTTTTATAATTTTTATATAAGACCAGAATCTTCCCCCGAAAGATCACCACACCGCCGCAGCTCGTTGCTTCAATCATTGCAATCCTCCCTTCAGGCATGCATTCCATGATAAATCTTTTCGGCTGTAATTGGCAGCTCGCGAATCCGAACTCCGGTTGCATGAAAAACAGCCTGTGCAATCGCCGGTGCCGGTGTATTGATTACAACTTCACCAATGGATTTTGCGCCGAAAGGTCCGCTTGGTTCATAGCTGCTCTCAAATTCTACCCGCACGGTTCCAATATCCTGCCTAGTTGGAAGTTTATACTGCATGAAAGAGTTTTGTGCCAATCTCCCGGACTTGGAATAGGTAATGTCTTCATAAAGTGCCATTCCAATCCCCTGAACTAATCCGCCTTCAGTCTGAACTCTTGCCAGATTGGGATTGACCACAGTACCGCAATCCACAACAGCAACATAATCGATCAGTTCGATCACTCCGGTTTCCTGATCCACTTCGACCTCTGCCATTCCTACCATAAACGGCGGCGGCGAAATCGGTGAAGAATGTGATTCACTCGCCATCAGTGC
>JAVXIV010000011.1:2954-19318 GCA_036785645.1 Hungatella sp. | reverse complement strand
CTTCTTCGGCTTTTTTTAAATCATTTTGCTGCTTGCGAAGCTTTGCTTGTTCTTCTTTTTGTGCTTTCCAGTTTTGCTTTACTTCGGAATCGGAGATTTCACCGGAGAACTCCGCATCGGAATTGGTATAGAGACCGGTCATCAGGTCTTTCTTTTCCAGATAATAATCATAGTTTCCGATATAACTTAGGAATGTTTCTCCGGTCAATTCCAAGATGCGGGTAGCGGTTTTGTTGACGAAATAGCGGTCGTGCGAGACGTAGAGGACGGTGCCGGTATACTGTACCAATGCGTGTTCCAGAATCTCCTTGGACGTGATATCCAAATGGTTGGTTGGCTCGTCCAAAATCAGAAAATTGGCATTGGAGAGCATCAGCTTGGCCAGTGAAACGCGCCCTCGTTCGCCGCCGCTTAAATCCTTGATATTTTTGAATACGTCATCTCCGGTAAATAAAAATGCAGCCAGTACGTTGCGGATCCGGGTGTTGTTCAGATCCGGGTAGGTATCCTGCAATTCGTCAAACAGAGTCTTTCCCATATGCAGAACCTGATGTTCCTGATCATAATATCCGATCTGTACCTTGGAACCCAAACGCACTTCACCGGTGTCTGCGGGGAGCATGTGATTTATGATTTTGAGCAGCGTGGTTTTGCCGGTTCCGTTGTTGCCGATGATGGCAACTCTCTCTCCGCGTGCGATATCGATATCCACATGTTGAAAGAGCTGATTGGAGTCAAAGGATTTGGCGAGATCCCGCACGGTCAAGACATCCTTGCCGCTTAAAATGTTGGGATCCAAAGCGATATTCATCTCGTCATTGACTTCCTGTGGCTTGTCCAAAACATCAATTTTAGCCAGCATCTTTTCGCGGCTTTCGGCACGCTTTATGGATTTCTCTCGGTTAAACGACTTGAGCTTGGTGATTACTTCTTCTTGGTGCCTGATGTCTTGCTGCTGATTGAGGTAGGCTTTGAGGGCAGCATCCCGCAACATGGCTTTCTTTTCCGCATAGGCAGAATAGTTGCCCTGAAAAACGGTGGAATGTGCAAAATCCAGCTCAATGATCTTTTTGACCACTCGGTCTAGGAAATAACGGTCATGGGCCACGATGATAACGGCTCCGTGATAATTCAGAAGATAGGTTTCCAGCCAGGCAATCGATTCCATATCCAGATGGTTTGTAGGTTCATCGAGCAGGATGATATCGGGGTTGGAGAGCAGCAGTTTACCCAGAGAGACGCGAGTCTTTTGTCCACCGGATAGGGTTGCGATGGATTTCGTAAAATCTTCTTCGGAAAATCCCAGTCCTTTTAAGACTCCGGTGATCTCGCTCTGATAGGCATAGCCGTTGGCTAATTCAAACTCATGATTGAGGCGGGTATAACTTTGCAGCATCGTTTCCAATGCGGCACCGGTGGCATGCTTCATCTCCAATTCCAGACTGCGTATGCGTTCTTCCATCACAATGATATCATGCTTGACTTCTAAAAGCTCCTCGTAGATGGTACGGTGACTCGCCAGATCCTGATGCTGGGAGAGGTAACCCAGTGTCTTGCCTTTCGCAAGAATGACATCGCCGGAATCGGCTGCCAGTTCTCCGACGATGATTTTGAGTAGGGTGGATTTGCCGGCGCCGTTGATACCGACGATGGCAGCTTTTTCGTGATCTTCAATATGAAAAGAAATGTCTTCTATAATAACATCAGTTCCAAATGCTTTGCTGATATGGTTACAGGATAAAATCATGGGTTCCTCCTTATGAAACAATGAACAATCTAAAGCATAGTATAATATAATTTTATCAAAGTTGCAACAGATCATCGAGGGACCTAAAACAGTATCCCATCTCTTCCCACTTGCTTAGCAGTTCATCTAGAATTTCTCCATTGGTTTTGGAGGTACTGTGAAGAAGCACAATAGCACCCGGATGAATCCGTTTCAGAAGTTTTTTAAAGGCAGCTTCCTTTGTAGGCTGCCGATCCACATACCAATCTACATAGGCGAGGCTCCAAAAGAAGGTTTTGTAACCTAAATCATTTGCCATTTTTAGATTGCTTTCACTGTATTTCCCTTGGGGAGGACGGTAATAGCGGCGCATCGTCTGCCCGGTGATTTGCTGATAGAGTGTTTCTAAATCAGTCAGTTCTTTGGCAAAAGCTGCTTTGGTGGAAATTTTAGACATGTCGGGATGGTGGTAGGTGTGATTGCCGACGGTGTGCCCTTCGGCTACCATGCGCTTGACTAAATCGGGACTGGAGGTGAGGTAATTGCCAACCAGAAAGAAGGTGGCCGGAGCTTGATGCTTCTTTAATGCATCCAAAATGACTGCCGTATTTCCATTTTCAAAACCGGCATCAAAGGTCAGATAGATGACTTTCTCCTTGTTGTTTCCCGCGTAATAGGCATTGAAGTTTTTTAAATAATCAGCACTGGCATTGGCCACGGGCGGCTGTCCTTCGATGGGAAAGCCAAGCCCCCAATTACTGTCGGCCCCGGCAGCAACCGTATCTTGATGCTGTAAATCTGTGATTCTTGCAATTCCTTGCCCCACCAAGAAAGATAAAAGAAATAACGAGACCAGATAACTTGTTTTTTTGACAAAGGAAGCGTTCATGAGATTTACCCCGAACCAATGATTATTAAACTATATGAAAACACAGATTGACCCATTCCAAAATAGAATAGAACAAAGAGGAGATCCACAATGAGCATCCAAGATCATTATAATCATACACTGCGTGCCAGTTATATCGGATATATTACCCAGTCAATTGTGAACACATTTGTACCACTTTTATTTCTGACTTTCCAGCGTACCTTTCAAATATCACTGGAAAAAATCACGCTCTTAGTGACCATTAATTTTGGAATTCAATTGATTGTGGATTTCTTATCTGCCAAATTTATCGATCGAATCGGTTATCGGGCGGCTGTGGTTGCCGCACATATCTTCTCTGCACTGGGAATTGCAGGTTTGGGCATTTTGCCGGATTTATGCAAAGATCCCTACGAGGGACTGCTTTTGTGTGTGCTGCTCTATGCAATTGGAGGGGGACTGATCGAGGTATTGATCAGTCCGATTGTGGAAGCCTGTCCGACCGAGAAGAAGGATGCCGCTATGAGTTTACTTCACTCTTTTTATTGCTGGGGCTGCGTGTTGGTTATTCTGATATCTACTTTATTTTTTACGGTATTTGGAATCGAAAATTGGAGAGTCATGGCTTTTTTGTGGGCGATTCTTCCGGCAGTGAATGCCTATTTCTTTTCACAGGTACCGATTGCGAAGTTGACGCAAGATGGGGAGGGATTGTCGATTCGCAATTTGATGAAGCAATCGTCATTTTGGCTTTTTGCCTTTGTCATGGTTTGTGCGGGGGCTTCCGAGCAGGCAATGAGTCAGTGGGCATCTGTATTTGCGGAATCCGGTCTGCATGTGACGAAAACGGTGGGAGATTTAGCCGGTCCTTGTATGTTCGCCGTTTTGATGGGACTTTCCAGAGTGCTTTATGCAAAATTCAGTGAGAAGATGAATTTGAAGATTTTCATGATCGGAAGCGGAATACTCTGTATCTGCAGTTATCTGTTGGCAGCCTTGTCCGTAAATCCTATGTTGGCTTTAGTTGGCTGTGCTTTTTGCGGATTATCGGTGGGCATCTTATGGCCAGGCGCTTTTTCTCTGGCATCTGCAACTTCTCCGCGCGGAGGAACTGCTATGTTTGCCCTCTTGGCTCTGGCAGGTGATTTGGGCTGCTCTTCCGGTCCGACTTTCGTGGGGATGATTTCTAATATGGCAGGCGGCAATTTAAAGACCGGACTGCTGGCGGCTGTTGCATTTCCGGTGCTGTTGATTGCGGGCTTGATGAAAATCAGAAAAGAGTAGCTTGGGAATTGCAAAAGAAAATGAATCGATTATAATAGAGATAGATACCATATCATAAAGAGAGGGGGGGAACAATATGAAGACGGTGGATGCAAGAAATATCCCATGCCCGGGACCGGTCATCAAGACCAAGAAAGCATTGTCAGACATGAGCGAAGGAAGCTTACAGGTGTTGGTGGATAATGCGATTGCGGTTCAGAATTTAACTAAGCTGGCCGGTTACTTACACTTGGAAAGCACATCGGAGAAGATGGGAGAAAACGACTACAGGGTGCTGTTTCAAGTGGGGGGGACTCCGGATCTGCCTGCGGCTACAACGGAAGAGATCTGTATTCCGGACAGCCGACAAAGGGGGACAATTGTGACACTTGCTACGGATCATATGGGAGAGGGAGATGAAGCTTTAGGAAAGATCTTGATGAAGGGTTTTGTTTATGCACTGACGGAACTGGAAGATCTTCCGGAGACGATTTTATTGTATAATGCGGGTGCAAAGCTGTCTGCAGAAGGTTCGGAAGCCTTGCCGGATTTGAAACTGTTAGAGGCACAGGGAGTAGAAATTCTGACGTGCGGTACCTGTTTGAATCACTATGGTTTATCGGAAAAGCTTGCAGTAGGAAGTGTGACCAATATGTATGTAATTGCCGAGAAATTGATGGGAGCATTCCGCGTAATTCGACCGTAAATAGGCTTTTTGAGGGGATTGGATTGACAAATTCCCAAAACCGCTTTATAATTCAGGTAATTAAATTTTGCAAAAAAATAGATAGTTAGAGGCAATCAAGCAGCAAAGAAATAGGTTTTCTATGATGAGGAGGATTTTGGCATGGCAGATGCAAAAAAGGTAGAGAGAAAAATTGAGAACGTTGTAAAGACAGCAGGTAAGAAATTTGAGGCTGCTGCACAAACTGCAGAGAAGAAAGCGGAGACCGTGGCACAGACTGTAGAGAAGAAAGCAGAGACCGTCGTGAAGAAGGCAGAGATTGTGGCGCAGACTGCAGAAAAGAAAGCAGAGATCGTGGCACAAAAAGCAGAGACTGTTATCAAAACGGCATCCCAAAAAGCAACAGCTCCCAAGACCGCAGCTCCAAAAGCAGCAGCTCCCAAGACCGCAGCTCCAAAAGCAGCAGCTCCAAAAGCAGATCCGGTTGCCAATGTAGTGATTGAATATATGGGCAAATCCATTGCAGCCAAGGATGTTCTTGCCGGTGTTAAGAAGGCATTTGCAAAAGCACATAAAGACACGGTAGTCAAGACCATCGATTTGTATATCAAACCGGAAGAGGGTGTTGCTTATTACGTAGTCAATGGGGTTGGTACTGACGAATATAAGATTATGCTGTAGTTTTATAAGAGATTTCTAAATGCTTAGAGGTCGATAGAGATTATGTGAAAAGAGTTATAGATTCGTAAGATGAGTCTGTAACTCTTTTGATGTACAACCGGGAGGGAAAGAATATGTTTTATGAAGGGAAAGTTTGGATCGCAAAAAGCGGCGATCATCAGGTCTCAATTTTACCAAAGATGGCGAACCGCCATGGACTGATTGCAGGAGCTACCGGAACCGGAAAAACCATTACATTGAAGGTTTTGGCAGAGTCATTCAGTGATGCGGGAGTACCGGTATTCTTGGCCGATGTTAAAGGAGATTTGGCCGGGATGTGCCAACCCGGTGTCGACAGTGCAGATATGCAGAAGCGGATTGCAGCTTTTGGACTTGCAGAAGCCGGATTTCAGTATCATGCCTATCCAACCTGTTTCTGGGATATTTTTGAAAAAGAGGGACTTCCGCTGCGCACTACCATTTCCGAAATGGGGGCGACACTCTTAGCGCGTCTGCTGGATTTGAATGCGACACAGACCGATATTTTGACCATCGTATTTCGGATTGCAGATGAACAGGGAATCTTACTCTTGGATACCAAGGATTTGCGGGCGATGCTTTCTTATGTGGGGGAACATCATACCGAATATACCACCGAATATGGCAATATCACCAAACAAAGCATCGGTGCAATCATGCGTTCCGTGGTAGCCATGGAGGAAGAGGGTGGAGATCAATTCTTTGGAGAACCGGCGCTGGATATCCATGACTGGTTCCGGACTGATTTCAGCGGGAAAGGAATGATCAATATCTTGCATTGTGCCAGTTTAATCAATAATCCCAAGATTTATTCTACGTTTATGCTGTGGATGCTATCCGAACTCTTTGAGGTTATGCCGGAGGCCGGAGATTGTGAAAAACCCAGAATGGTATTCTTCTTTGATGAAGCACATCTGCTGTTTCAGGATGCTCCCAAGGTTTTGCTACAGAAGATTGAGCAGGTTGTGAAACTGATTCGCTCCAAAGGAGTGGGCATCTATTTCATTACCCAAAGCCCCAGTGATATCCCGGATGGAGTGTTGGCGCAGCTGGGGAATAAGATCCAACATGCGCTGCATGCCTATACACCGTCTGATCAGAAAGCCGTGAGAGCGGCAGCCCAGTCTTTCCGTGTGAATCCCAAGCTTGATACAGAGCAGGTACTTACGGAACTGGGAATCGGAGAAGCATTGGTATCTTTCCTTCAAGAGGATGGAAGTCCGAGCGTGGTAGAACGCTGCTTTATCTTGCCGCCACAGAGCCGGATGGGGACGATTACAGAGGATCAGCGACAAGCAAATATCAATCATAATCCGCTGTTTGCCAGATATGGGGTTGCGGTAGAACGGGATTCCGCTTATGAATTCTTCCAGAGAAAGACGCAGCAAGAAGCTACGGAGGATGCAGCGGAGCTAAACCAAAAAGCACAGGAGCAGATGGATCGTCAGGCATTAAAAGATTCCGAACGAGAGGCAAAGGAAGCGGCAAAGGAAGCGGCGAAGGAAGAGGCAAAGGAAGCGAAGGAAGCAGCAAAAGAAGCGAAGGAAGCAGCAAAAGAAGAAGCGGAAGCCAAGAGAGCCAAGAAGCGAGCGATGGCACCTATCTCCGGGGTGGCAAAGAGTGCAGCCGGTACAATCGGAAGAGAACTGGGCAATGAGTTCGGGAAGAAGATCGGCGGTAGCTTTGGCAAGAGGCTGGGCGGCAACATCGGAGCCACCTTGGGAAGAGGGATCTTAGATACTCTTTTCGGAAGATAGGCGGCTTTTATGAAGGGGTATACCAAAGAACAGTTTTTAAAAGACAGTATATCCGGTGCATTGGTGGCAGTGATTGCTTTTCCACTGTCCGTGGCACTGGCGATCGCTTCCGGTTTAAGTCCTGAGAAAGGACTCTATACCGCGATTGTAGGTGGTTTTCTGGTATCGCTTCTCGGAGGCAGTAACGTGAATATCGGAGGAGCGACCGCGGCGACCGTGATGACCGTATTCACAATTGTAGGGGAGTATGGCTTGGCCGGACTGGCTGTGGCGACCATCATGGCAGGAATTTTTCTGATTTTGATGGGATGCTTTAAAATGGGCGGATTGTTAAAATATATTCCAAAGACTATCACGCTCGGATTTACAGCCGGGATTGCGATGGGAATCTTTTCCGGACAGCTGAAAGGCTTCTTCGGCTTTCGAATGGGGGAGCTTCCGGTTAAGGTTTTAGATAAGTTTGCAGCTTATGCGAACGTGATTTCAATGTTTCATGCTCCTACGTTGTGGATCGGATTGCTAGCACTGGCGATCCTCATCTTGATTCCCCGCGTGGCTCCCCGCGTGGCTCCCCGCATTCCTAATTCGTTGGCAGCGATTCTGGTGACGACACCCTTGGTTTTTCTGCTCCATATGGATGTAGCGACGATTCGAAGCGTATATGGGGAAATTCCGTCGCACTTTCCAAAATTTGCGATACCGAAGGTGAATCTGGATTTGATACAGAACCTGATTCCATCCGCAGTGACGCTGGCGATTTTGATTGCAATTGTGTCTTTGCTAGCCTGTGTGGTTACCGACGGTCTCACCGGAGAGCGTCATGATTCCAACCGGGAACTGATTGCCGAGGGAATGGCCAATATCTTCTGCGGATTTTTCGGTGCGGTACCGGTAGCGGGAGCGGTAGCCAGAGCTTCCAACAATGTAAAAAATGGTGGGCGCACTCCGGTAGCAGGTATGGTGCACAGCATCGTTGTGCTGCTGATCTTATTGTTTCTCATGCCAATTGCCGGATTTATCCCAATCCCAACTCTGGCAGCAATTCTCATCATGGTTTCCTACCAAATGAGCAATTGGAGAGAATTTGTATTCATGGGGAGATATGCCCCCAAGTCGGATTTTATCGTGCTGATTGGCACTTTTTTGGCAGGAATCATGGTGGATCTGTTGTTTGCAGTCGAAGTAGGGGTATTGATCTCGGCGGTTTTGTTTATGCGTAGAATGTCCGATGTCACCACGATCCGCAGTTGGGCGGTGCCGACTGCGGAAGAACTGGCATCAGATCCGGAATGCTTGAGCCTAAAAGCGGTTCCCCGTGATACGTTGGTCTATGAGATCGAAGGTCCGATCTTCTTCGCTACGGTGGATGAACTTCTTACAATTACGGCAGCCAGCAGTACAAAAGTCATGATTTTGCGTATGCGAGGTGTGCTGACCATCGATATCACAGCGCTGCACCGCTTGGAGAATCTGGCACTGCGGTGCCGGAATGCGGGAATTACATTGATTCTGTCTCATGTGATGGAGCAGCCCTACTCAGTGATGGAAAAAGCGAATTTTGTAGAGTGCGTGGGAATTGAAAATTTCTGTGCAAATATTGATGAGGCATTGGAACGCGCCAAACAATTGACCGGGTCATCAAGATAGATGTTTGTGCTAGCTAGAAGCATGATCCACAATATCATCTTTTTGTAAAAAACTGGCACTTTTGATGCTGTATACACCAAATTTGTCTCGGATGGAGTCTACGGTTTTTTCAAGCTGTTCCATCTTCTGATTGTGCTCGGTATCAAATAGATTCATCTGGCTGAAACCTTCTTCACGAATCTTGCTGGTGCGGATGCCAAGCAGCCGTACCGGAGTTAGATCCCAAGCATGATGCAGAAGGGTACAGGCATGTTGGTAGATTGCTGCGGTTGAATCGGTAGGAGAATCCAAGGTCATCTGATGCGATTGTACATGAAATTCCCAATCCTTCCATTCCACACAGATACAGTTGCAGACGACGTGGTCGTGCCGCAGGCGTGCTCCGACGGTTTCACTAAGGGAGAGCAGTACCTGGTAAGCCGTGTCATAATCAGAGATGTCACGGGAAAGTGTGGTGCTGTTGCCATAGCCTTTGTTGAGGGGTTCCTTCTCCGAAACAGGATCTTCATCGATTCCGTTGGCATAGTTGTGAATCAGATCTGCATATTTGCTGCCCAGATGAGAATGCAGAATTCGGACATCGCAGTGGGCCAAATCTCCGATGGTACGAATTCCGATATTGAGCATCTTACGCTCTGCGGAACCACCAACGAAGAATAATTCCCGAATGGGAAGCGGCCACAACTTGGTAGGAATCTCCTCTCTCCACAAACTATGGCACCGATCCGGTTTCTGAAAGTCGGAAGCCATCTTGGCCAGCAGTTTGTTGGGGGCAATGCCGATATTGACCGTGAATCCAAGCTCCTTGTGAATGCGCTCGCGCAGCTGTGCGGCAACTTCCATGGGTGCTCCAAAGAGGTGGATGGTATCGGTCATATCCACAAAAGCTTCGTCAATGCTGAATTTCTCGATATCGGGACTATAAGAATCCAGAAGTGTCATCAGTCGGTTTGAACTTTCTATATAGATCTCAAAACGAGAGGGAACGATCGTAAGTCCCGGGCATTTCTTACGTGCCTGTGCAATCGGCTCGCCGGTGACAATGCCATGCGCCTTGGCAGAGGTGGATTTAGCCAATACAATGCCATGACGGGATTCCTCATCACCGCCAATCACCGCAGGAATGGTGCGAAGATCCAAGGCAGTGGGATCTTCACGAAGCCGATCCACGGACTCCCAACTCAAAAAAGCAGAATTGACATCAACATGAAAAATGATTCGATCTTTTGGCATCTGAGGTACCTCCTTATGGATAAATTTATTATAACAGAATATATGTTCGAAAACAAGGTAAAGTAATCGGAATATCATAAAATAATTGGGAATAGGATAGATAATAAAAAGTTGGAACGGAAAATATCTTGAGACGATTTCTCATTGCCGCGATCACTGTGATATTTCTATCTGTTTTACTGACTCAGTTTCCTGCTTATGCAAAAACTGATGAAAAAAAAGAAGACGATTTAAAATTATACGCTCAGTCTGCAGTCTTGATCGATGCTGCTTCTGGGCGCATTTTATATGGGAAAGAAGAGGAAATCCCGCGTCCCATGGCCAGTACCACGAAGATTATGACTTGCATTTTGGCATTGGAACAAGGAAATTTAAGGGACGAAGTTTCGGTTTCTTCCTATGCGGCCGGGCAGCCCAAGGTGCATCTGGGAGCTGCTGCTAAGGAAGCTTTTTATCTGGAGGATCTGCTTTATTCGCTCATGCTGGAATCACATAATGATACCGCCGTCATGCTGGCAGAACATATTGGCGGAACGGTGCAGGGCTTTGCCAAAATGATGAATAAAAAAGCTGCGGAAATCGGATGTAGAAACACCTATTTCATCACACCAAATGGCTTGGATGCAGCCGAACAGGATGAAGAAGGGGTGGAACATCTGCATAGCACCACGGCCGGAGATTTGGCGCGTATGATGCGCTACTGTGCCTGGGAATCACCCAAAAAGGAGTGCTTTCAAAAAATCACACAAACGCAGGATTATGGTTTTTCGAATCTAACAGGAACCCGAAGCTATCAATGCAGAAATCACAATGCCTTCTTAAACATGATGAGCGGCGTCCTATCCGGAAAGACCGGATTTACGGGGGGAGCGGGATATTCCTATGTGGCTGCTTTGGAAGATGGTGAAAGAAAGTTTGCAATTGCACTTCTTGGCTGTGGATGGCCGCCTCATAAGACTTATAAATGGTCAGATGCCAAACGGCTGTTTTCCTATGGTTTGGATCATTATGAATATTGCGAGGTATATCAGGAAAAACTCTTTAAACCGGTAGCGGTAGAACATGGGATTGCCAAAACCGGAAAGATCGGGCAGCAGGCCTATGCAGGCTTATCCCTTCGTGTAACGAAGGAGGAGAAAAGCTTAAGATTATTGATGAAAGCAGGGGAACGGGTGCGAGTGGTTTATGAAGTCCCGAAAAAACTGGAAGCTCCGGTGCGTGCGGGGATGGCAGTGGGAAGGGTTACGTATTATCTCGAACAGGAAAAGGTCAGGGAATATCCGATCTATACAACCGATGCAATAGGAAAGATCACATGGTTCTGGTGTCTGCAAAAAACAATTGCTTCTTTTCTTTCGCTCTCCGGAATGCTATACTGAGTTTCACAGCTGTATAAAAGAAAAAAACTTATAAAAGGAGATCGAGATGGAAGATATCATACGAGACTTGGGCGGTGCCAGAATTGTGCTGGAAGGACTGCCCAATACCAGAGATTTAGGGGGATATCGCACGACAGAAGGCAATGTGATTTTACCAAAATGCTTGATAAGAAGCGGTGCTTTAACCGATATGACCGTGTCTGATCAAACGATTTTATTTGAAAATTACAAGATTCGCACAGTAGTTGATTTTCGTACAAGTTTAGAAGCGAGGCAGAAGCCGGAGCCAAAGATCGCCGGAGTAAATTTTGTGTTCAACCCAATTCTGAATGAAGAAATGGCCGGTTTTACTCATGAAGAAAATGCAGATGCCGATCCCATTGCAAGCTTTTTAAAACATGCGGAAATGCTGGAAGGCAATCCGGAGATTTACCTAGATAAGCTTTATGAAGACTTGGTATCAGATCCTAGGTCAATGGCGCAGTATGGCAAGTTCTTGGATTTGGTGAGCGAGCAGGAAGACGGTGCAATTCTCTGGCATTGCAGCATCGGCAAAGATCGTGTGGGGATTGGAACGGCGCTGCTTTTAAGCGCATTGGGAGTTTCAAAAGAGATTGTATGGGATGATTTTGTCAAGACGAACGATTATCTAATACCACAAACGAAACGGATGCTGGATCAAATCCGCGGACAAAATCCGGATCCGAAGTTATTGACCTGTGCAAAAGTACTGAATGAAGTCCGCAGATCTTATATAGAGTCCGCATATCGTACGATTGAAGCACAATTTGGCACCGTGGATCACTATCTGGTAAAAGGTTTGGGGTTAACAGCGGAGAAGCAAGATAAATTAAAACAGAAATACCTTGAAGTTTTTCCGAAATAGTTATACAATTATAATCGGCAGAAATTGGATTTACTATATGCTTGTTGCGCTAAAAAGTAACAGACATGATCAAAATATTTTAAAATGGAGGACAGCGAAATGAGTAATTCAGCACAATCATCAGCAAGTAAGCGAATTAACACATTACTTGATGAGAACAGTTTTGTTGAAGTGGGCGCTTACGTAACAGCCAGAAGCACTGATTTCAATATGACAAGCAAGGAAACACCTGCTGACGGTGTCGTAACCGGATACGGAACGATTGAAGGCAGTCTTGTGTATGTGTATAGTCAAGATTCATCCGTATTAGGCGGATCATTGGGCGAGATGCACGCAAAAAAAATCTCCAATCTTTACGGAATGGCGATGAAGATGGGTGCACCGGTCATTGGTTTGATTGACTGCGCCGGTTTGAGACTGCAGGAAGCAACTGATGCACTGCAGGGCTTTGGTGAGATGTATTTAAACCAGACGATGGCTTCCGGAGTGATTCCGCAGATCTCTGCGATCTTTGGACACTGCGGCGGCGGCATGGCAGTATCTGCCGCCATCACAGACTTTACATTTATGGAGCAGAAGTCTGCCAAGCTGTTTGTCAATGCACCCAATGCAATTGACGGAAACTATACCGCAAAATGTGATACCGCATCCGCTGCATTTCAGGGAGCAGAAGCCGGTTTGGTAGATTTTGTTGGAGATGAAGCGTCGATTATGGAAGAAATCCGCACATTGGTTTCTATCTTACCGGCAAACAACGAAGATGATATGTCCTATGATGAGTGCAAGGACGACTTGAATCGGGTATGTGATGATTTGGCAAATTGGACAGGTGATACTGCGATTGCATTATCCACGATTTCAGATGATCATTTTTACATGGAAGTGAAAGCACAGTATGCGCCTTCTATGGTAACCGCATTTATCCGCCTCAACGGAACCACCATTGGCTGTGTAGCAAACCGCACGGAGACCTATGCAGAAGATGGCAGCAAGAAAGCGGAATATGATGCAGTTCTGACCTCCAAGGGATGTAAGAAGGCAGCAGATTTTGTAAACTTCTGTGATGCATTTGATATTCCGGTATTGACTTTGGTTCATGTAAAAGGATATCAGGCAGATCTGTGCAGCGAGAAACATATGGCAAAAGCAGCCGGTAAACTGACCTTTGCATTTGCCAATGCCAGCGTTCCCAAGGTCACTGTCATCATGGGCGAAGCTTATGGTACCGCTTATTTAACGATGGCGAGCAAGGCGATCGGAGCCGATATTGTTTATGCATGGCCGGATGCCAGCATCGCTATGATGGATGCAGCTTCTGCAGCTAAGATTATGTATGCGGATGAGATTGCCAAAGCGGAGGACAGTGTCGCTCTGATCAGCGAGAAAGCAGCAGAGTATCAGGCTTTACAGTCCAGTGCATTAGCAGCAGCCAAAAGAGGCTACGTCGATGATATCATAGAAGCCGCTGACACCAGAAAACGTGTGATTGCAGCTTTCGAGATGTTGTTCACAAAGAGAGAGGATCGTCCCAGTAAAAAACATGGCACGATTTAAGACGAGGTGACAGGGATATGAAACAAAATAGGAAACGAGTATTACTGATACTATGTATGCTAACCTGCCTCATTTCATTGTCGGCATGCAGCAAAACCGCAGACAGCGGTTCCGGTATGGATCCTGCGATATCCGCTTCTTTACAGCAGCAGACCGTAGGGTTATTAGAGAGTATAGTAGTGATTCCGAGTGACCAGCTGGGACTTGTGGTTGAACAGAATCGTTCCGGCGGTTCGGAAGCAGTTGCACTCGGACTGGAAAACTATCAGGGAATTGCAGGAGAATTGGGGGCTTATCTTTCTTCCGGTGAGGGCAGTGTCACGCAGACAGAGGATGGCTACAGCATTACCGTGGATGCAGTCTTTGAAAAGCGTCCGGTAGCTTTTACAATCGGCTTAGATAAAGATATGGTCAATATCACGTCGATGTCCTTCAGCCCGGTTTACTCTGTGGTGGAGAATCTGGAACGCGCAGCCATGAACACCTTGATGGGTATGGGTACCGTATTCGCGGTACTGATTTTCATCAGCTTGTTGATCGGATGCTTCAAATACATCAATGTATGGGAAGCCAAGATGAAACAGGAGAGCGGACAAGCACCGGCTGCGGTTGCAGCACCTATCGTCGCAGTGGAAGAAGCTCCGGTCGATGATACAGAATTGATTGCAGTGATTACAGCAGCGATTAGCGCGGCAATTACAGAAACAGAAGGCAGGGCACCGGAGGGGTTGGTAGTTCGATCATTCCGACGTGCATCAGTTAGCAAATGGAAAAACGCATAATCAATTAGGAGGATTGTCAACATGAAGAATTATACAATTACAGTGAATGGTAATGTTTATGAAGTAGCCGTGGAAGAAGGAATTTCAAACGGTGCAGCAGCACCGGCAGCACCTGTGGCACCGGCAGCAGCACCAAGAGCAGCAGCACCTGTGGCACCGGCAGCAGCACCAAGAGCAGCAGCACCGGCACCCAAGGCAGCAGCACCGGCAGGTACCGCAGGTTCCGTAACCGTATCGGCTCCTATGCCGGGCAAGATTTTAGGCATAAAGGCAACCCCGGGACAGGCAGTAAAAAGAGGGGAAGTCATCGTTATCTTAGAGGCTATGAAGATGGAAAATGAAATCGTAGCTCCCTCGGATGGAACCATTGCCAGTATTAACGTAGCAGTCGGAGATGCAATAGAGGCAGGCGCAACACTTGCTACATTAAACTAGGATATGCGTAACAACGCAGATTCCAGATGGAGGGATTGACATGGAATATATTACAAGTACATTAGGGAATCTTCTTCAGCAGACAGCATTTTTTAACTTAACCGCCGGTAATCTGATTATGATTGGTGTGGCCCTTGTGTTTTTATATCTGGCTATTAAAAAAGGATTTGAGCCATTACTTTTAGTACCGATTGCATTTGGTATGCTGTTAGTTAATATCTACCCGGATATTATGATAAGACCTGAAGACGCTTCTAATGGTGTGGGAGGTTTGCTTCATTATTTTTATTTGTTAGATGAATGGAGTATTTTACCTTCCCTTATTTTCATGGGTGTTGGTGCTATGACAGACTTTGGTCCGCTCATTGCCAACCCTAAGAGCTTCCTGCTTGGTGCAGCAGCTCAGTTTGGTATTTATACTGCCTACTTTATGGCAATCTTTATGGGATTCAATGAGAAGGCAGCAGCAGCGATCTCCATCATCGGTGGAGCAGATGGTCCTACTTCTATCTTCTTGGCCAGCAAGCTTGGTCAGACAGAGTTTATGGGTCCGATTGCGGTGGCAGCATATTCTTATATGGCGCTGGTTCCGATCATTCAGCCGCCCATTATGAAATTGTTTACAACCGAGGCAGAACGTAAGATCAAGATGGAACAGCTGCGTCCGGTTTCTAAATTGGAGAAGATTTTATTTCCCATCATTGTTACCGTTGTAGTATGCCTGATTTTGCCGTCTACGGCTCCTTTGGTAGGCATGCTGATGTTGGGCAACTTATTTAAAGAATCCGGTGTTGTAAAACAGCTTGCTGAGACAGCCGCCAATGCAATGATGTATATTGTTGTAATCTTATTGGGAACTTCAGTTGGTGCAACTACCAGTGCAGAAGCATTCTTAAAAGTAACAACTCTGCAGATCGTTGCCTTGGGTCTGATTGCATTTGCAGTCGGTACCGCAGCCGGTGTATTATTCGGAAAATTGATGTGTAAAGTTACAGGTGGCAAGGTAAACCCATTGATAGGTTCTGCCGGAGTATCCGCAGTACCTATGGCAGCGCGTGTTTCACAGAAGGTCGGCGCAGAAGCAGATCCGACCAACTTCTTGTTGATGCATGCAATGGGACCTAACGTAGCCGGTGTCATCGGTACCGCAGTTGCGGCCGGTACATTCATGGCCATCTTTGGTGTAAAATAGTCAGATAAATATTAGGAGGTAAGACAATGGCAGAGATAGAGAAAAAACCGGTTAAGATCGTAGAGACAGTCCTTCGTGATGCACATCAGTCTTTACTGGCAACCAGAATGACAACCGAGCAGATGTTGCCAATTATCGACAAGATGGATCGCGTTGGTTATCATGCGGTAGAGTGTTGGGGCGGAGCCACTTTTGACGCATCCCTACGTTTCTTGAAAGAGGATCCGTGGGATAGACTGAGAAAATTAAGAGCCG
>JAVXIV010000011.1:0-2944 GCA_036785645.1 Hungatella sp. | reverse complement strand
GTTACAGATGTTATTCCGTGGTCAAAATATCTTGGGATACAATCATTATGCAGATGATGTAGTGGAGTATTTTGTACAGAAATCCGTTTCCAACGGAATCGATATCATCCGTATTTTTGACTGCTTAAATGATATCCGCAACTTGGAGACCGCAGTCAAGGCTTGTAACAAAGAAAAAGCAGAAGCACAGATCGCTCTTTGCTATACACTGGGAGATTCTTATACGCTGGATTATTGGAAGAATATTGCCAAGAAGATCGAAGACATGGGAGCAGATTCCATCTGTATCAAGGATATGGCCGGTTTATTGACACCTTATGCGGCAGAGGAATTGGTAGGAGCCTTAAAAGCAGCGACCAAACTGCCGATCGATCTTCATACGCATTACACATCCGGTGTGGCTTCTATGACCTATTTAAAAGCAGTAGAAGCAGGTTGCGATATCATCGATACGGCCATGTCACCACTGGCGATGGGTACCAGTCAGCCGGCTACCGAAGTTATGGTAGAGACTTTCAAAAACACACCTTATGCAACCGGCTGTGATCAGCAGTTATTATCTGAAATCTGTGAGTATTTCACACCGATTCGTGAGGAAGCTTTAAAAAGCGGCCGCTTGAATCCCAAAGTTTTGGGTGTTGATATCAAGACTTTACAGTATCAGGTACCCGGTGGTATGTTATCCAACCTGTTGGGTCAATTAAAAGATGCCGGACAGGAAGATAAATTCATTCAGGTTCTGGAAGAAGTTCCGAGAGTCAGAAAAGACTTTGGTGAGCCACCGTTAGTTACCCCATCTTCTCAGATCGTAGGAACTCAGGCAGTACTCAACGTCATCAGCGGTGAACGCTATAAGATGGTAACGAAAGAGTCCAAGAAGATCCTGATGGGTGAATTTGGTCAAACAGTAAAACCATTTAATCCGGAGGTACAGAAGAAAGTAATCGGAGATGAGAAGCCAATTACCTGCAGACCGGCAGATCTGATCCCGGCGCAGCTGCCACAGTTTGAAAAAGACTGTGCACAGTGGAAGCAGCAAGACGAAGATGTATTGTCTTATGCATTATTCCCATCCGTAGCCAAGGAATTTTTCCAATACAGAGAAGCACAGCAGACAAAAGTAGATGCAGCAGTTGCAGATACAGCCAGCAAGGCTTATCCGGTATAAAAAGACAGAGATGTTGCAGAAATAATTGCAGCATCTCTTTTTTTCTGTGTATGAGTTCTTGAATTTTGGAAGAAAACTTTATAAATAAGGACTTATGTCCTTGCGATCCTTGTGCAATTATCCTTATAATCAACCATAGATCCGTAGTTGAGCATGTGAAAAGAGGTTTTCCTTGAATGAGCATAAAAAAATAGATAATGTTTTGACATTAATAAAAACTTTAGACGAGGAATCCAGACAGTATCTGGAATGCTATATGGCCAATGCTCCTATGTGGATTTTAAATTCTTTTCAAATATTGGAGTTAGAAAAAGAAACCATATTTATTCGGGAAAAGAGTCCGGTAGATATCGTATACATTTTAGTAGAAGGAATGGTGAAAGCGGTAGATTACTGTGCAGACGGAGTGAATTTTGAGTATATGTGGTTTAAACCGGTGAAGCTATTTGGGACGATGGAGATCTTACTAGATATTGATACCTACAAAACAACATTAGAAACCGTTACACCATGTCGCATGATGACGATTTCTAAAAATATTTTTGAACGTTGGATTAAAAATGATGTAAATGCGCTTTGGATTGAATCCAAAACGATGGGGACTTACCTGTTGAAGCAAGCCCGATTTGCCAGAGAATTCCTTTTTATGAATGGCAGACATCGGATTATGACTTTTATGATTTTTGTACATCTGGATCTTTTTGAAGGCAGTGAGTGCCCACTTAATATTACAAGACAGCAGATTGCAGACTGTTCCGGTCTATCTGTAAAAACGGTAAATCGTGTAATTCAGGAACTATCGGATGAGAATTATATCTGTAAGCGTGGAAATAAGTTAGTGATTACCCGTGAGCAGTATGAAGATATGAAAAAAGAGATTACTGCCAATTGGAATGGCTTTACAGATTGGGAGCGTCTATTATGAAAGGAAAAGAAAAATGAAGTATGCAGAAGAAGGTTTACAGTATCATATTGGTGTTCGAAGCGGAGAAGTGGGAAAATATGTAATTCTTCCGGGAGATCCCAAACGCTGCAAGTTGATTGCAGCCTATTTTGAAGATGCAAAGTTGATTGCGGACAATCGCGAATATGTGACTTACACGGGATTACTTGATGCGACTCCGGTAAGTGTGGTGTCTACCGGTATCGGTGGACCATCGGCATCCATTGCGTTGGAGGAGCTGATAAAAGCGGGTGCGGATACTTTCATTCGGGTAGGAACCTGCGGCGGCATGGATTTGGAAGTCAAAGGCGGAGATTTAGTCATCGCTTCCGGGGCAATCCGTATGGAGGGAACCAGTAAGGAGTATGCACCGATTGAATATCCGGCGATTGCAGATATTCAGATTGTCAATGCACTCATTGCGGCAGCGGAAGAGCAAAAGTTACCGTATCATGTGGGCGTGGTACAGTGCAAAGATTCTTTTTATGGTCAGCACAGTCCGGAAACGATGCCGGTGAGCTGGGATCTGGAACAGAAATGGCAAGCTTGGATTCGCTGTGGTGCTTTGGCATCGGAGATGGAGTCTGCAGCATTATTTATCACCGGAAGCTGTCGCCGGGTGCGGGTAGGAACCATATTGCTTACTCTGGGCAATCAGGAGAGAGAGAAAGAGGGACTTAGTAACCCCATTGTCCATGACACAGATGTGGCAATCGGAACAGCAGTAGAAGCGGTAAGACGGCTGATCGCCTTAGATAAGAAATAAAAGCAAGAGGATGAAATTCATGCAAAGATGCAGAAAATAAAAAGCAATAGAGAGATAGGAGTGGCGT
>JAVXIV010000010.1:12099-19635 GCA_036785645.1 Hungatella sp. | reverse complement strand
TCCATAGCAAACATGCCATATACAGAGTTCAGCAATGCATGTATAAGATCAGAAGAGACCTCCTGATTTTTTAACAAAAGCCTTGTAAAACGCTGATCAACAAATGTACTTTCATCAAACTTCGCTACAAAGAGTCGCTGATCCGGGTTCAGTGCAGTCACAAAATCTGCTTTTGTTGCATCATCCATCTCATACCAAAACCTACCCGGTCGCTTCAAGGCTGACGGTAATAATTGACCGGTTCCATTTCTGATATTCCGAAATTTTCCAATCCAACTTAAAGCCCCCATATGACCAATTCGTCTTAACTCTTCCTCGGATCTGTGGCAACAAAATGCCTCTATATCTGTTTTCGCTGAAAAAGACTTTAAGAAAGCGGGATTTTTTAATACCGGTCTGATATACTCGTCCTCAATGCCATGATTGGATGTAGGATAAAATAAAGCGTTCCACCCCCGACGCTCACCCCTTTTTACAGTTAAAATGTCTCCAATGGGGGTCAGACAATCCTTAAAGTTATCAAGCCACGAAATGTCATGAAAAAGTGCATTCAAGGTTATTCCATCATTCGTTATCCTATTAATGACTTCTATTGAGTAACTTTTCCTAGCTGCCACAGAAGAATCAAATGCCTCATGCAGCACAATACTGTTGACCAGAGTTTCTTTGTCGCCTGCATCAAGCGTTTTTATATCCTTGTTAATTAGCCAAAAATTTATTTCTTTTGATTGATCCGGTAAGCCAATCTGCTTTTTTTCTAATATCAGTAAGGTACCTATCACATCCGCATTTTGAAACCACCGCTTGCAATTACTTATTAGGACAGATTGAATGTGGTAATAGTATGTTAATGCCTCAAAAAACTTCTTGCCAATCTCTGTTCCCAGCCATGAATTCGACAATATAATACCCAATTTCCCATGCTCATCCAGTAATTCATATAATTTAAATGGAAAATAGTTATATAGATCCGTCTTTCCCAAGGTAAATTCGATTCCTGTATCTTCTTTTATCTTCCTTCTGTACTCGTGTATATAATCTTTTTCATCTGCTGCAATTTTATTATATTCGACAAAGGGTAAATTGGACATAATGGCCCCAAAATGTGGAATCACTCTTTCCATATTACTTCCATCAATCGGACTTTTAATTTCTATTTTGAGCCCGGGATGCACTGCAAAAACATCTGCTTGAAACATATTGAGCGGAATGTTCAAAGCATGAATATTGGTCACCGCTATATTCGCGATCTGCAATGGATAGGCATACTTGTCTGCCATCCATGTAGTCCGAAAAGCCTGTTCCGGATTGTGCAGTCGTTCCGTTTTATTCTGTATGATTGCCTTCGCTATAGTTCCTGTTCCGGCGCATAAATCGGCACAGTCGCTAGTCCAATCTACCACAGTCATTTGACATAAAAGATCCGCCAAATAAAACGGTGTCGCATATTGACCGCGAATCTCACGCTTTGCTGCATGAACTGTTTTTTCCAAAATATCCTGTAACACAGTTTGATCTATCAGGTCTATATGATTCATAATCAAAAACTGATTATAATCAACAAGATCAATCCAGGTGTCCTCCGGAATCATTTCATTATATTCCAAACGCTTAAACACACTATAAAAATCTCCCTGTTCTATGATTCTATCCATGATAATATTTCCATCCTCCGGTGTGGTTGTATTATCTATTTCCCGGATCATATAGGCGCAATTGTGATATTTCTTAACTGTATTTGCAAACATGATGCGATTGGTCCAATTCAATAAAATAGATTTTGCATAAGCCGCATACATGTTCCTCTCGTCTTTGTCATATTCTTCATGAAAGGCATTCCACCAAACTTTTAATCTACTTTCTATGGACATATTCTTGCCGGCCGCCACAACGATATTCTCCGCAACCAAATCTTTATTTCTTTGAATGACTTCTGTCATAAGTCCATCCGAAATCGTGGATACGATAGACGATACCGAAATGCCGCCATGGAGCAAATACTCATTCACCGCCAAAACCATATCTTTTATGATCGGAAGCCATTCCGCTTTATAAACTGCTACATCTTCTCTGCTTTTTATATGACTGCTTCCTGACCAGACTTTTACCTCCGTAAAAATACCATCTTCGTTTTTTACATATAGCTTCCCATAGGTAAAATTCCAAACAACGAAGCTATCCAGCCCAAGTGCTTTTGCCTTTCTTGCAGCATCTGCAATCAGTGCCTCGTCCGTAATCAGGATATCCGGCATCTTTAATTCCCAGCCCTGTAAGATTTTGGTTTGCGCCTCATCCGCATAGAGCAAAACATCCGGAAACATGCTTTTTTTATTCACAGATAACGTACTCTCTCCACCCACACTTTTGATTTTAAGATTCAATCGATGAAGCATCACCTTGATCTCGGAAATGATTACAATAGCCCAGCTTCTTTCATTACGTCTTACGATTGTCCCCATATCACGGTTACCTTTCTTCAAATTCCGAAATGAGATTCTGAAGCTTCATATGTTTGCGTGTTTTCTTATCCAAATTCTCCCAAGCAAGAAATAATCTTCTTTTGGCCACATCGATATAATCAATCTCTTCACGTTTAAATAAAGCCACATTTTCATTCTTTTCAATTCCAATGAAATTACGCCCTTCCATTAAAGCAGCCACCAAAAACGATCCGCTTCCAAATGTATTGTCCAGCACAATATCCCCCGGATTGCTGTATGTTCTAATCATATATCTGCCCAATTCTATTGGCTTTTGTGTGGGATGTAATACTGCACCTTCACATTCTGCCGTCTTTACATATAGGATATCGGTGGGGTATCTTTCTCCATCGCTCGCTACACGAACCGGTCCGAAATCGCCATAATTACCGCATAATTGATTTTTTCTGGTTCCTTTATCATAAGGTTCTCCTTGTGTCATCTGCGGATGGTAGATTGGCTGTTTCTTATAGAACACGCAAACATCTTCATGCTTTCTAAGCGGTTGCTTTTTGGCATTCAAAAAATTAGTTGGCTTTGACTTTTCCCATACCCATTTATACTTATATAGATCTGGCTGGCTTAATATCAATCTAGCCGTAAAGATTCCGTTTGAGGTAAGGATAATCGCGCCATTGGATTTTATGATTCGATTATACTGCTTCCATAATTCATCCAATGGGATATAACAATCCCACTGATTTTGTGTCATCCCATAGGGCAAATCACACAAAATCATATCCACACTTCCATCCGGAATTTCATTCATATATTCTAAGCAATCCCCTTCAAACAATCGATTGATCACTTTACTCATATCCATGGTCACATCATTGATCATCTTCATGATTTTCTCCTTTCGTAATGATCCTACTATCTTACCATAGCTCTCGATCGAACACAAGTTCTATTTTAGGTGTTTTCTCTACCAAGTGCAGTTTCTCTGCCCGCCCCAGCTTCTTGATAGCGGCTTCTCGTTTCATTGCCTCTTCTTTGGTCTGAAACTCTTCGTAATAGGCGAGTTCTACCGGGCGTCGGCTCTTCGTGTACTTGGCTCCCTTGCCCTGATTATGTGCCTCTACCCGCTTCTCCAAACAGTTTGTCCACCCGCAGTACAGACTTCCATCTGCACATTTTAACAGATAGGTGTAATTCATATCATCCTCCGATGCCAGGTGCTATGTAGACGGCAATAACGTCTTGCAATACGTTACCACCGTTCAGGTGACCCTGAATCTATCTAAAGCACCAGCTGGATGCGGACTCGGTACTCATACTGTATTATATCCCGGTAACCGCGTTTTTGTGCATCCAGCTTCTAAGCTTTCTGATTCTGATTATATTCTAATCTCACCCTAAGGTAAAGTCTTAACGGACAATTTCTTTTACCAGAATCAGGCGATCTCCGGGATGAATCTGTGCATCCGTCAAACCATTTGTGGAAATGATGTTATCCACCGTGGTGTGAAATTTCTTGGCGATGTTCCACAGGCTATCCCCCGGCTGCACGATATACCCCACAATTCCGGGCAGCTTCTGCAGCTTTTGCATATCCACCTTGGAAGCTGCGGCACCGGTAATAACCGGTTCACACACCGGCTGCAGTACCAAAATATCTAGGGCGATCACCGCCTTGATCTCAATGGTATCACTCCCCAGCATGACCGCAGTCAGCTGTTCCAATCCGCTATTCAATTGATACGTGCTGTCTGCGTGGATACCGGGAGCTTCTGCCAGATAATGAAACGGAACAATTTCCGTGGAAGAGCGGATCGGTTCCGCATCATCTGAGGTCAAATAGAGCAGATAGACTTCTAAAACTCCTTCGATCTGCAATGCGTCTTCTTTTAATTCAATCTCGTCGATTTTGATCATACCATCGTTATGACAAATTTGTAAGATCTGACCGGCACGGTCAGCCGCAACCTTTTCCGATATTTTACATTTTCCGGTATTCTTGGTCAAAAGGCGGTCAAAACAAACTTCCTTGGACTGCAGCTCCAATTCTCGATTCGTCGAGTAAAGATCGCTCAGAAGATCCACCTGCTGCTCTTCATATAATTTCATATCCAATTCTAAAACTGCATCTACACTCAGTTCCCGCATCTCCCCATCATAATCGGGCTTCATATCCAGTTCTTTGTGAATCAGGCGCACCGCAATCAGCGGAATCATCTCTTCGACGACCTCCGGCAGTGCAAGCTCTCCTGAAAAAGGAATTCCCTCTTCCAGCCATTGCATTGGTGTTTCTTCGCCTTCCCCTGCATAGATGACAAAAACAGCCAGTTCTCCTTCTACGTGTATCTCCCCATCCAGAGGCTTTGTCTGAACACCGCGCAGATGCATCTCACTCCATAGAATCTGATCCATATTGGGTTTGCTGCCGGATAGAGAGATGTCCTCTTTTATGCGATAAGTATCCTTTCGGCGAGCTGCAATTGCGGCTACTTCAATGCTGCGTTTTAAAGATTCTATCTGTACGGTTTCCGCACCCGGCATCTCTCCCTGCTCGATATCCGATGCCGCCTCCACGTCATACAGCGTTTCCACCCGAACCTCCAGCGTCACAATTGCCTTGATGCTCAATTTTCTGGAATTGATCATTCCGGCATTTAAGTCATCCAGTTCCCAAGATATGCCAATATAATCTTTTTCCTCAAGTCCTGCCACATTGATCTGTTCCTCAAACGGAATGGTTCCGGCCAAAGTCTGCAAGCCGCCCTCTGCCTTCCGGTACAGCGCCTGAAAGGATAGTTTCCCTTTGACCAGAACCTTCTCCCCTTGATTCTTCACGCTTTCCACCTGAATATCACCGGTATTTAGAATCACCTGTGCCATATCATCCATAGTGTCCGGTACAATAAAATCATCGTCCAACGTAATCTGCGTTGCCGCATTGCCCTTCCATCGATTCATATGTATGTTTTTCTTCACCAATTCCATCATAAAAAGCACCCACCTGTCTTTCTACATACTTTAAGAAAGTTTATGTGAGTGCTTCTTGAATTATGCTAATAGTCCTCTAGGAAACGATGGCGTTCTCCGTCTTTGACATAACCGATGCAGGCATCTAAATGGACATTTTCCACACTGCGGAAAATATTCATCTCAATATGGGGATTGATCTTCCGAAACTGCTCGATCAGCTCCTTCATCTCCTGACGCTTGGAGGTATGAACCCCCTCTTTTATTCCCTTCTCCTCTGCGATCTGTTCCGTAAAACGGCAGGCGCATTGTAAGAATTGCAGATGATTAAATTTTTTCCAAGCCAGAATATTGGATTCTTTCACAAAATACAGAGGACGGATCAGTTCCATTCCTTCAAAATTGGTGCTGTGCAGTTTGGGCATCATGGTATTGACTTGCGCTCCATAGAGCATACTCATGAGAATCGTTTCGATCACATCGTCGAAATGATGACCCAAAGCGATCTTGTTGCACCCGAGTTCCTGTGCCTTGGCATACAGATATCCCCGCCGCATCCGCGCACAGAGATAACAAGGGGACTCCTCCACATCTACCACAATATCAAAGATATCGGAGTCAAAGATCTGAATCGGAATGCCCATGCACTTGGCATTGTCCTCGATAAGCTTTCGATTGACCGGATGATAACCCGGATCCATCACGATAAACTGCAGCCCAAAGTGCATCTTGCCATGGCGCAGAATCTCCTGCATACATTTGGCAAGCAGCATGGAGTCTTTCCCGCCTGAGATGCAGACTGCAATGTTGTCTCCCGGCTGTATCATTTCATATTCATTCAGAGCACTGACAAAGGGGCGCCAGATGTCTTTTCGGTATTGTTTGATGATGCTTCGCTCGATCTCGCGGCAGCGCTCTTCCATCGTCTATCGGTTCCTTCCCATCGATTCTTACGTTCCAATCTCTTCTTTTTTCCAATTTGTGCTTACTTTTCCAGACTTTCTTCTACCATTGCCCGTAAACTTCTAAGTTCTTCTTCCAGTTCCCGCACCCGATTCTCCATCTTGCAGTAGTGTTCCATGGATACTAAATTCTTCTCCTCTTTGGGAATCGGAACACCGTCCCGCTTGATCGCTCTCGCCGGAATACCGACTGCGGTAATGTTGTCATCCAGCTGTTTGAGCAGCACGGCATTGGCCGCAATGGTGCAATGATCCCCCACTTCAAAAGATCCCAGGATCTTCGCCCCCGCACCCACGGTAACATCATTGCCCAGAGTCGGGTGACGTTTCCCCTTCTTGGTACCGACACCCCCCAGCGTCACACCCTGATACAGCGTACAGTTATCGCCAATGATGGTCGTCTCTCCAATCACCACACCGGTACCATGGTCAATTAAAATCCCATGTCCCAAGGTCGCCCCCGGATGAATCTCGATCAAAGTAAAGAACCTGGCGATCTGTGAAATCAACCTCGCCACAAAAAACATCTTGTGTTTGTAAAACCAATGGGCAAATCGATGCCAGATCAGCGCATGGACTCCTTGGTACAAGCATAAAACCTCGAACGCATTTCTAGCGGCCGGATCACGCTCCTGAACGGCCTTCACATCAAGCCATATATCTCGTAATATCATAAGATGAACTTCCTTCTGTCTGTTTTGTTCCCTAGTATAACATATGCATTCCAAATTAAAAAGGAGAAGAACCTCCTGTGGAGCCCTTTGATTTTCTGTATTTACCCGGTGTATGCCCGGTGTATTTTTTAAATACTTTTTCAAAATAAGTAATACTGTCAAATCCTACAAGCTCTGAGATCTGCGTAATGTTATAGGTCTCCTGCTCCAACAGATACTTTCCCTGCTTCACACGCTGAATCGCAATATATTCATGGACCGTCAAACCCGTCACTGCCTTAAAAATGCGGCTTAAATAACATTTGCTGACATAGAACTCCTCCGCTAAGCTCTGTAGGGACAAGGGATCCCGATAATGACTTTGAATATAGTCTGCCACTTCGTGAACCTTACTGTATTTGGGTGATTGTACCACACATCCCGTCCGATTGCTATCCTTCCGGTTCTGAAAACGCAGGATATAAAACATAAACTCCGCCAGCTTCATCTTCACGA
>JAVXIV010000010.1:0-12089 GCA_036785645.1 Hungatella sp. | reverse complement strand
CTCATATCCCAGTTTCTTCGTCCTCATTTCCTCGCCAATTGCCAGAAATAAGGTCTTCACATAAATTTGACCTGCCTCATCGAGCTGCACGATCCGGTACTCCGAAAAAAATTGTTCTATGGTCCAAAAACCAATGGCATGCAGAAAAGGATTGATCCATTCCTGATGGAGCTCCATCACCATGCGATCCTGATGTGCCGCTCCCGCCGTGCTGGTCTTATGGATTTTATCGCGATCTATGAGAACCACGGTACCGGCACATACAAAGTAAGTTTCGTGCTCAATAAAGTAATTCTGTGCCCCTTCCAACAGATAATAAATCTCATATTCACTGTGAAGGTGACGGATCGGCATCGTAAATTCCGAATCCCGCAATACGCGGTCAATCATAAATCCTTCGGTTCTTTCCCGAAATAAGAGTTGGTTCATCGCTCGGTCTCTTTCCGCAATTTCTCTGTACTCTATCGTTTGACTTTTCTAAAAGTTAGTCAATATCCTTCGATATTATAGCACGAAATTGCATTATAATAAAGATGTGAAAACAAGTTCGCGAAAGGAGATACCTAGGATGCAATACCAAGATTCTAAAATCACAAACTGTAAGATCGCTTATATCGGCGGCGGCTCGAGAGGCTGGGCATGGCGGCTGATGGCCGATCTTGCCATGGAACCGGCATTATCCGGAACCATGGCGCTCTATGATATTGATATGGAAGCTGCCAAGCACAACGAAACCATCGGCAACCGTCTCTCTGCCAGACCGGAAAGCACCGGAAAATGGAACTATGAGGCAGTTCCCACGCTGCAGTCCGCACTGGAAGGCGCAGACTTCGTCATCATCTCCATCTTACCCGGCACCTTTGATGAGATGGCTTCTGATGTTCACACACCCGAGAAATATGGCATTTACCAATCGGTCGGTGATACGGCAGGTCCCGGCGGTCTGGTTCGGGCGCTGAGAACGCTGCCCATGTATGTGGAAATCGCCAATGCTATCAAAAATTATGCACCGAATGCCTGGGTGATCAACTACACCAACCCCATGTCACTCTGCGTCAAGGTACTCTACCGTATCTTCCCCGAGATCAAGGCATTTGGCTGTTGCCATGAAGTATTCGGAACACAAAAGCTTCTCAAAAACATCTGTGAAGATGCCTTTAACATTGCGGATATTTTACGAAGTGATATCCACGTCAACGTTCTGGGTATCAACCACTTCACTTGGTTTGATCACGCTTCCTACAAAGGCATAGACCTCTTTCCGGTCTATCGGGATTACATCGATCGCAACTATCAAAAGGGTTACGAGAAAGTTGAAAATCATTGGATAAACCACTCCTTCACCAGTGCCCAGCGCGTAAAATTCGACTTATTCAAACGCTTTGGATACATTGCCGCGGCCGGTGACCGCCATTTGGTTGAATTTATGCCGGGTGATGAATATTTAAAAGATCGTGAAACCATCGCTGATTGGAAATTCAGTTTAACCACCGTCGATTACCGCAAGAATGAATTAAAAGAACGCCTCGCCAAGAGCCGGCGTCTGGCAGACGGAAGCGAAGAAATTGATTTAAAACCCTCCGGAGAAGAAGGAGTTCTGTTGCTCAAGGCACTCTGCGGTCTGGATCGTTTCATTAGTAACGTCAATATCCCCAATACCATGGGACAGATTCCGAATCTACCCCGAACCGCCATTGTGGAAACCAACGCAGTTTTTGAACGTGATCTGATCAAACCGATCATTGCGGGTGGGATTCCGGATGCACTGCTGCCTCTGCTGATACCACATGTGGAAAATCATGAAGATATTTTGGATGCTGCACTCACTTGTAATTTTGATCTTGCTTACCGCGCCTTTATGAATGATCCTCTCGTCAAGGCCAAGTGCAGCCCCGAAGACGGAAAAGCACTGCTGACCGAAATGATCCGCAGTACTATGACCTATCTCCCAAAAGAATGGGAAACCACACTCTCTATTCTTGATGAAATGCCCGATAAACCTCAGTACACATCAGTATAAATGCACCTGCTCCATGTAAGTCATTGACACCGGTAGGACGATTACAGTAATGTACGTAGTCGCCCACACCGGTTCCCACACAGATATTATCAATCAAAAGTCCCTGTTCATCCGACTTTAAGCGATTGATAATCCCTTCATATCCCTTTTTGGCACAGCTTAGATAAGCTTCTTCCAGAAGTCCTGCCTTCACAGCCTTGCAAATGGCTGCCACAAACAGGCAGGTACAGGAAGATTCCAGCCAGTTTCCGGGACAATCTCCCTTGTCTACCACCTGATACCAAAGTCCGCTTTCCGCGTCTTGATAAGGCACCACTGCCCGGATGAGATCCCGGGTCATCCGCTCAAGCTCTGCCCGATCCTTATGATCCTTGGGTATAAAATCCAGTTCCTCCAAAATTGCAACCGGCACCCAGCCGATCGAACGTCCCCAAAATTCCGGAGATAATCCGGTTACAGGATCCGCCCAGACACGCTCTTTCACACTATCCCAAGCATGATAATACAGTCCGGTTTTCGGATCTTTGGTCTTCTTTTCCATCAAAAGCGCCTGAAAAGCGCAAATGTCAAAATATTCCGGATGCCCGAATTCCGCTCCATATTGTGCGGCAATGGGACCCGCCATGTAAAGACCATCCAGCCACATTTGTTCCGGATTGCCCTCTTTATGCCAAAATCCGCCCTCTGCATTCTTGGGGAAATCCCGAATCAGCAAAAGCAGCTGATCGAGTGCTTTTCGATAACGTTCCTCTCCCGATCTCTGATACAAACCAAACAACAATACTCCCGGCTGAATATCATCCAACTGCCCCGGGTCAAAATCAGAAATCTCTCCATGAACATCAATCACAGAATCTACCCATGCTTTGACGTAACGGTCATACTTGTCTTCCTTCGAGATATCATAGGTTTTCTGCATTCCGGATAAGAATACTCCCTGATGATAATGGAAATGTCCCTTTGGGGGCAGATCCTCCGGAGCAAACTTCTGCATCAGCGTATCACATGCCATCTTCGCATAGGAAAGTGCTGTATTCTCTTTATAAATCAAATCACTCATGCCGTATCCTTTCTATTTAAAATATGGGTTTATATTTTCATATTCAACTGTCCACAAACCGTTTTTCGGAAAGCCCGGCAGCGCTTCGGTACAGCCGGCATATCCTGCCGTCATCATCGGAATTGCAAGCAGCAGAGCTCCGTTACCCGGAAGATACAGGGGCAGATCCGGTCTTAGGCGCTGGAAATTATTGCCGCTTGTCACATAACTGTTCTTTGGTGTATCCTTGAGCAAAATCTCAATTGCCATCTCCGGATCGTGAAGTCTGACTGCCGTCATCGCCATCATGGCAAAATCCCATCCCCAGAGTGTCGTATAATCCCAGCAATCCATAACTCTGTTCAGTGTGTTCTTCATCATTGGAGCATCCACGCGATCTCCGGCAATGAGACCAAAGGCTCCCACCATCGAGGGGTGATCTCGATTGAATCGTTCAAAAGTATCCGGACAATGATCGTGTGCCAGATAAAAATGCTCATCATGGGGAATTCCTGCCATATGGTCTGCGATCTTCTCCCACAAAGGATCACATGCTATGCCTAGCCGCTCGGCCCATTCTACAGCAAGCTTTAACGTAAACCGCCAATATGCTACCTCAAATGCCGGATTCTTGGTATCCTCAGGACGATGGCATTCCTGCACCGGAATCACCGGAGAAACCAGATCATAGGTACTGGTCTCTTGGTTATACACTGTAAAATCTGCCATAAACTCTGCACTCTCTTTGATGAGAATCCAATATTTTTCCAAAAAATCTTTGGATTGATTTTGTTGGTATGCCAGCTCCAACATATAAATAATATGAGGCTGCTGCCAAATCAGAAGCGGTGCAACCGGTGACGGGCAGTCGATGCCCTCCGAAGCTATCATTTTGGGCCATCTGGCACCTGCATAGCCATTGACCGCAGCGTTCTTTCGTGCCTCCTCCAAATGAGACGCATACCATGGCAAACTGCGTTCCAAAAGTTCTGTCTGATTCCAGAGAGGCAGCCACGCACAATGCCACAAATACATCTCCAAATGCATCTTGCCATACCAGCTGTTGCAAGTCAGACCGGTTTCTTGGGGCGGTCTGGATCCGCAGGAATTGATAGCCGAGAGATATTGAGACAAGATGATACGGCGTTCCAACTCCACTGCCCGCTTGTCCTTACTCTTCGCCAGTTCCACGATTCCGCCATGTTCCCAATAGTTCTTCCAACCGGTTCGGCTGCTTTCCCATACCGTTCGCGCCTCAGCTGTTTCCGTCATCTGCTCCGCACCAAATGAGACGGTAAACTCCAAGCTCCCGCCTGCTGCCGTTATGAGAACTTCATGCCCGGACACCACAGTCTCGGAAGCTTCCCGGCTATGATATGCCACATAGTAAGAGTCCCGATCCAGTGTCCGCTTCAAAATCAGCTCCCGGTCTTTGGATTCTACTACTTCCGTCCGATGATGCTCCGGATGTCCCCAATCTGCTGCCGATTTGAGTGGAGAGCCATAAGGAAATTCCAATTTCACCTGCAAAGTGCCATCTGCCAGTGCCTCGGATTCTACCCCAAACGCCAAAATATCCTTGCTGTAATCGCAGGCAGTCCGCACCTTACATAGAATTCCGTTCAAGCAGAAGCTGCTTTCCAAGATTCCTTCATAAAGATGTAATTCCTGATGGATTTCAGTAAGGTCTGATAATTTGATCGAAGCACCCCGATAGAAAAGACCGATTCTCCCCAGATTCAGACGATGTGGATTTTCACGCAGCCAATCATAAACGGCTTCATTTTCGGGCATCTTTTTCTTGGGATATCGAACGGTTCTGCCATTGTAATCGTATTCGCTCATCACTAGGTCTGCCAAAGTATAAGCATATTGATTCTCATTCACCGGTTTTGTATGCCATCCCCATTGAGACATGGTACAGAGCGGCAGAACCTCCTGATATTCTTCATAAAGCGTCTGCATGCCGGTAACATCGGCGGTGTAACCCAGTTCCCCATTACCGACGGTGAGCGGAGAATCAAACTCCGCCGCCGTCAGGATAGGATTGTGTCTGCCAACTAATTGTAGTCTGTTGATTGCCATCCTAATCTCCTTTGTTATCCTTTTACTGCTCCCATGGTAACGCCCTTTTGGAAGAATCGCTGTAGAAAGGGGTAAATCGCCATGATGGGAACGCTACTCACTACAATGAGAGAGTATTTGATTAATTGTAGTACCTGCGGTGATTCTGCCGCTCCGATATCCGACATCATATCGGTAGTCTGGCTCTGCATCAAGATATTGCGCAGCACCAGCTGCAAGGGGTATTTAGAACTGCTCCTTAGATAGATGGATGCATTAAACCATGCATTCCAATGCGCAACCCCATAATACAATACCATAACTGCCATCGTAGCTTTCACAAGTGGAAGCATGACATAAAGCAACACCTGTAAATGGGATGCACCATCCATCTTGGCCGCTTCCGGCAAGCTATCCGGTACCGCCATAAAAGCACTTCTCATAATGATTAGATTGCTCGTCGTAATCGCACCCGGAATAATGAGTGACCACATGCTGTCCATCAATCCTAAATCACGTATATTCAAATACGTCGGAACCAAGCCCCCGCTAAAATACATCGTGACAATGACAAGAATCGTCAATGGTTTGCGCAGCAGCAAATCTTTCAAGGACAATACATATGCCCCCATGGTAGTCAGTACTAAGTTAAATACCAAACCTACCGCCAAAATAATGAGTGTGTTGCGATAGCCGGACAATACCAGTTTGTTTTGAAAAACCATACGGTATCCCGCCAAAGTCATCTCCTTTAAAGGAGCAAAGAGCAGACCCTGATGCTTTACCAATTCGTTGGGATCGCTGATGGATGCCACAACTACATAATAAAACGGATATAAGCAAGCCAATGCTAAGGCACCTAAAAACAAGCAATTACAGACAGTAAAAATTCGGTAGCCTATTGTTCTATCTTTCATTACACATCTCCTCCCCTACCATAATCCCATATCTGTAGTTTTCTTGGATATTCGATTTGCCCCGACTACCAAGAATAGGTTGATCACGGAATTGAATAAACCGACTGCCGCACTGAAACTCCAGTTAGATTCCAAAAGACCTTTCCGATAAACATAGGAAGAGATGACATCAGCCGTATTGTAGATCTCCGGATTGTACAATAAGATGATTTTCTCATGTCCGATACTCATCACGCTTCCGATCTTGAGGATAAACATCATAATGATCGTCATCATGATACCGGGTAATGTCACATGCAGCGTCTGCTTCCAGCGGTTTGCGCCATCCATACGCGCTGCCTCATACAGTTCTTGATCAATTCCGGAAAGTGCGGATATGTAGATAATGGCACTCCACCCAACCGTCTGCCAAAGTCCCGACAGCACATAGATCGGAACAAACATATCGGAGTTGGAAAGCAGAGATGTCGCCCCATCGGTTACTCCCAGAGAAGTCAGAATCTGCGTGATAAATCCGGTGTCGGATACAAACAATTGCACCATACTGCATATAACAACCATCGAGATAAAATGAGGCATGTAGGTCAGGGTTTGTACCACTTTCTTGTATTTCTTGCTTCTGACTTCATTCAACAACAGTGCCAGAATGATGGGTGCCGGAAAGGTAACCAGCAGGCTGCTGAAGCTGATCACCAACGTATTCTTTAATAATCTGAAAAAGTAGTGTGATTTAAAAAATGTGATAAAATGCTCGAATCCAAACTGGTCGGCCCAGGGACTCGCGAGAATCCCTTTGGCCGGAGAATAATCCTTAAATGCAATGATAAGACCATACATCGGCTTATAGGCAAATACCAGATAGTACAGTAAGACGGGGAGAAAGATCAGATATGCCACATAGTTTTTTCTCATGTCTCTTTTGAGGCGGGGCCAATAAGGCTCCTTGACGTTCGTCACGGCTTTCTTTGCCATCCTGTCCACCCTTCCTATCGGTTGTTATACTCATCTACTGCAATTTGCACAATTTCTTGTAGTCTGGCAATTCCCATAGAATCTAAGGTAGCCAGATACTGATCAAAATTATCTAAAGATTCCGTTCCGCGGATAAATTTGATGGTCATCTCGTCGCGATAAGTCTTAATGTCACTGATCAAGCTGCTGTATTCGCCAACATTGTCGGCACTAATTGAAATTCTTGGCAGCTTATATTTCTTGGCATCGTTGTCGCCCCAGATAGCCAGCGCATCTTTCTGTGCTTGAAGATTATAATACTGTAACAGATAATCTTTATCTTGTACAAACGGTCCATTGCCATAAGCCAGCTGATATTCAGACATTGCTTTTTGAATCGTCAAGCCGTCCGGATTATGCATCACCAAATCGGTATAAATGGGTTTTCCATCGACCATCTCAAAACTCTTGCCTTCAATTCCGAAGTTATAAAGGGTATGTCCCGCATCCGTATAACCATAGTTCAAGAATTTTGCTGCTGCTTCTTTGTCTTTACAAGAGGTCGTAATCACGGTAGTTCCACCAACGATATCTGTATTATAATGTCCATACATCGGTTTGTCACCTTTATTTGCCACCAAATTCTTGATCCCCGCAAGACTGTAATCCGGTACATCCTTATTGGTGGTCAGCCAAGTCCCTAATTTACCGCCGCAGGTACCACTGGCAGAACCGGATTTTCCGGTCAGTATGTTGGAAGTGATGGTTGCATCATCCAGCGTTGAGAAGTTTTGATCCAACAATCCTTCTGCATATAATTTGTTCAGCCATACCAAAACATCTTTATATTCTTTCTGTGCATAACCAATCTTAACCTGATTATTGTCTACATACATATCTCGGGTCACCAAGCCAAACGGAGAAGTAATGATGCCGCGATCCAGCATATCTCCCACAAAAGCTGCATTTACCGAAAGTGGTGTTTCAATTCCTTTTTTCTCTTTAAATGCTTTCAGCATCTCATAATATTCATCTGCAGTCGTTGGAAGTTCAATTCCAAGCTCCTTGCACCAGTCGTCACGTACCATTAAACCATAACCGCCCTTTAAGATCTCATCACCCAGGATAAAGGTGAAACCATAGATATCGCCGGAAGGGGTCTTGGCCTGTTTTAGCAATTCCGGATTGGCACTGAGTACTTTCCAATAATCCGGTGCATTTTCTTTTACAAACTCTTCGGACATCCCATAAATAACACCGTCCTCGATGGCTTTTGCTTCGCCGCCTGTATAATGAAGCTGAAAGTTAAATCCCAATACATCCGGCAAATCTCCTGACGCAATCAAAAGGTTCATCGCTGTTTTATCTTCTACATGAACCATATCCATCTTCACTCCGGTTTGTTCCTGTAATGCCTGTCCCAGTGGAAGGTCTGCAAAGGAATCATAACGGTCGTTCCATGCTGACGCAGTGGTCATACCGTAGCTCAAGGTTCCACCCGCCGCCAAGGGATAGGTCAGCTCACCCGCCGCTGCGCCCGCTGTTGTTTCCGCTCCTGCCGCACCTGCTGTCGTGGCTGCTTCTTTTTCTGTTGCCTTGTCGTTTCCGGCTGTAGAATCAGCCTTGTTGCTGCATCCCAATACTGATGTTGCCAATAAGGCGCTGGCTGCAAAAAGAACTGTTGTTTTTTTAAATCGTGTTGCTTTACTCATAATTACCTCCGCTAGAATTTATTTGTAACTCTGTGTTTACAAGATAACCCCACCCTCTGCATTTGTACAGTGACAGAATCGACTGATCGGACAAAAGTGGATAAAACAAGCGTCTTTTTGGTGATTTTGTCCCCTCATTCTACCTTTTGTCCTTGACTTGTGTCGGTCGCCAATATTATACTTGAGTCTATTCGAGCAACATTGCCTTAGGCTTTGGCTAGAGGGAGGAAACATGTACAAGAACACCAATCATACGCTCATCAAGTGGATTATTTCCGCTTGCTTTATATTAATCATTCCCATTATCTGCATTATCGCAAACTATTTTTATACAAAAGCCCTGATCACCCGTAAACTGACCGAAGCCAATCAGGCCGCCCTGCACAGCACGCAATACAGCATCGATACGCAATTGCAGTCTACCTTAACGATTTCACAGTATATCTTTTTGGATCCCACCTTTTCCGCCCGAGCTCTCCGTTCTGCTAACGAGGACGAATTTTTAGACAATATGAGTGCCTGCCTGACGCAGCTACAAACCTATCAGCAGGTTAATTCCAACATGGAAATCATGCTTTATCTTCCATACAAAGACTACATCATTACCGATGACACTGCGAACAAAGCTGATTTTATTTATAATACTATCGCTTCCAAAAATCCCCTGCATTTGAATCGGGACACCTGGCAGCAATTACTTAGCTACAATTATAAGAGTCGCTTTATGATCTCTCCCTCCTTTAGCTATGCCAACTATGGGAAGGAGTCTTTTGTGTTTGCTGCTACCAGTCCTTTCGTTTACGACGAAAAGGTACTCTTTAATGCCTTCATTTCGATTCCCTGTGATTTTATCGAAGACTTGGTTCGAGATATGAAGCAAAGTACGCTCTTGATCTTAGACAAAAATGGAGTTCTCCAAAAACAGTTTGGCAGCCACCTGCCCATCTCCCCGGATACTCCTTTCTCCATCCCCGAGCATTCTACTATGACGGCTCTTAAGTTTCAAGATACCTCCTACATCTGCACCTATTTAAAATCAGATGTGGCAGACTGGTATTATGCCATCTGCACTCCGAACACACTTTTTTTACAGGAAGCGATTCACATTCGCAACGCCGCATTATTTACGATTTTTTCCACATTATTTCTGGGATTGATTTCGATTGTAATCCTTCAATTTCGGAATTATCGGCCGCTCCGCAAAATCATGGGAACCATACCTGCCAATCTAAAGAATAAACAGAATGATGAATTTGAATTACTGGAAAATTACTATCACGAGCTACATGAAGAAAACCGCACCATGCGGCAATCCATCTCCTCTCGTGCGGATTATGCAAAAGAGATCTTTTTGCTGTCGAAACTCAAAGGTCGTGATTTTTATTTAAGCGAATCCGATGTCAGCGAATTTCTCGGTATTGATTATTCAGGCAAACACTTTGCAATCGTCTCGATCTACGCGGACTTTGAGGCACCCTCTTTTCAGGATTCTTCTGTCAACGTTTTCGACCTCATGTCTTTTTCAATTTCCAATGTTTTGGATGAAGTCCTTGACTCTGCCTATCCCTATCAAAAGACGATTGACGAAGTCTTTTTTGTGTATCTCTTTATTTTGGATACCCCATCCTTGGCTCTTTGGGAAGCGGAATCCGGTCAAAAATTCGAACAGATTTATGAGTTTTTTAAATCCAACTTCCACTTGGATTTATCCATTACCATCAGCCGCACCTTTGACCGCTTTGAATATCTGGCTTCTAATTACACCGATATTTTAAATGCATTTGAATACCGCTATGTCATCGAACAATATGGTGTTTTATCTGTAGATTCTCTGCAAGGCATCGATTTCGGAGCCTTGGAACGACTGGAAAAGTACAAACGTCAGTTTAACGTTTCTCTGTCTCAACATGATTATGAAACCGCAGATCGGCTGTTTCATAACTTATTTGAAGCATTTTCCGGATCCGAAGAATCGCTTTATTCGTGCCAATATTATATTCTCTCAATTACAAGCTCCATGCTGTTCACGTTCCGCAATTCTATGAATGCGAAGATTGACAATCGAATTCTGGAACAGCATCTATTTCAATTGACTACCTGTAATTCTCTGGCACAGATGCAGTCTGCTTTTGGCGGTGTTTTAAAACTGCTCTATGGTATGTTGGATCTTAATTCCGAACCCGAGGGCAATGTAGAGCAGTTGATGACCAAGGTGCAGCTTTATGTAGAAGAACATTATACGGATGGAAATATGAATATCTCCTCTATTGCCGAGGCCATCGGACTGACTCCAAAATACATCTCCAAGCTCTTCAAGGATACTACCTCGGAAGGTTTATTATCCTATATCAACCACGTCCGCATTGAGCATGCCAAAGAATTACTGCGCACCACGGATTGCACGATCGATGAGATCAGTTTCCGTGTCGGATTTACAAATTCGCGTTCCTTCCGCCGAAACTTTTTAAAAATCACCGGGCAAACTCCCACGGATTTTCGAAAGTAAAGCCACCGTCCGGCTCTCACTGAAAGATAACCGGCTGTTCCATGTATGCGGTTTTCACTACGATGTATGGGTAAGAGGCAGCGGAAGCCGCAGTCCCTTTCTCCGGTCCTTGAAGTTCGGTATCGATGACGATGGAATTCTCTGTGAGATACAGATCGGAAACCGAGATACTATAACCGCCGCTCTCCTGCACCCCGTATCCTACCACAATATACAAATTTTGATCATCACTAAAGGTCAGTTTAAATGGCTGGACCTGCTTATCCAAGATCACTTTTTGAAGTTCCTCCGGAATCTCGTTTTCACCAATGACGGTAAATTCCAGATCTTTTACCTTGTCCTGACTCTCTTTCTCTATACTGCAGCCACTCAATGCCCGCACCACGATGACCCACAGAATCATCACCACCAACAGTATCGTTTTCATGTTTAATGCTTTCCTCATAAAGAACCCCCTCCACAAATTGATTATTATCAGTTTATGAGCGGGTTCTTCTGATTATGCTTTTTTATTTCTTGCTGCACATCTGCAAACGATGCTGATATTTCTCTTTGGTCGCCATCCCTCCTCGTATATGGCGTTCCGACTTGTTGATGTCCAAAACCACGCGTGCCCGCACAGCCAGCGACGGATTGATATGCTCTAAGCGATCGGTTACGTCCTTATGTACGGTGCTTTTGCTGATTCCGAATTTCTTGGCGGTCTGCCTCACGGTTGCATTGTGGTCTATGATGTAATTAGCGATGGCGACTGCACGCTCTTCTATATATTCCTTCAAGGAAATCCCCCTGTATAGGATGTTTTTACCATCTTATGCAGAGGGATTTTTATTATACGTGAAACTGTTTTAAAATACAATCGTTTTACTTCTATACACTT
>JAVXIV010000009.1:0-20074 GCA_036785645.1 Hungatella sp. | reverse complement strand
TAATCCTTCATTAAAACCAATGTAAAAACAGAACAAAATCCCAAAAAAGCAAGGAAAAAGCAAACCCAGGTTTGATAACTCCAATCTGTTTGAAGCTTGCTTAGTTTCAGACATGCAATCCCCTGCCCACCTACCCAAAATGCGGAGAAAAGTCCCCGCAAATGGATCAAATTATCAGATTTTCGATAGTCAGAATAGTACAAATATCCGGCAGCCAATATCAGGAGCAGACCGGATATCCTGTCATATCCAAATCTTGCAAACAAGAAGCCGGCAACATAACAAATGAAATAAATAATCATATCGTTTTATCCTTTGTGCATCGTTTATTTGCAAAAATCTCTCATATAAGCTTCTACTTCTTTTGCAGTGGTAAAGCTCATTGCTTGATCTGCTACGGTACGCAGTTCTTCCATACTGTATCCGGTAATTAATTTTCTGGCTTTTAAGATTGCAGAAGCACTCATGCTGAATTCATTCAAACCAAATGCCAAAAGCAGCGGAATCATCATCGGATCACTGGCCGCTTCCCCACACATTCCTACCATGATATGCTCTGCACGTCCACATGCAATGATGTGTTTAATACTGCGTAGAACCGCCGGATTAAACGTGGAATACAGATATGCAACCTTGTCATTGCCGCGATCGACCGACATCGTATATTGCGTCAAGTCATTCGTTCCAATACTAAAGAAATCAACCTCTTTCGCAAAGAGATCCGCAACCAAAGAAGCTGCTGCTGTCTCTACCATAATGCCTACCTGAATATCTTTCTTGTAAGCAATCTGCCCGCGATCCAGTTCTGCCTTCAATCCCTCAATCAATGCCTTGGCTTCTCGGTATTCCTCTAAACAGGTTACCATCGGAATCATAATTCTAATATTGCCAAACGCACTGGCACGCAAAAGTGCACGCAGCTGTGGCTTGTAGATATCTTCCTTGCGGTCTAAGCAGAAACGAATGGCACGGTAACCCAAAAATGGATTCTCGTCTTTGACAAGACCCATATAAGGAATCTCCTTATCTCCGCCAATATCCAGAGTACGGATAATCACAGGCTTTTCTTGCATCGCTGCCGCTACCTTTTTGTATGCTTCGAATTGCTCTTCTTCCGTCGGCATCACATTGCGATCCATAAATAAAAATTCCGTCCGGAACAAGCCAACTCCTTCGGCATCATATTGCAGTACCTTGTCAATATCTTCCGGTTTTCCGATATTGGCTGCCAGCTCCACAGTCACTCCGTCCTTCGTTATCGTAGGCTGTCCAATATACTGCTCTAGCTCTTTTTTCTCTTTTAAAAACAATTCACGTTTTTGCGTGTACTCTGCTATTTCAGTCTCACCCGGATGCACGATGACGCTCCCCTCGGAGCCATCCAAAATGACCGCATCTCCATCGGCAATCAGATCCATGATTCCGGGTACCGCAACCACCGCCGGGATCTCTAGGGCTCTGGATAAAATAGCACTGTGTGAGGTCTTGCCGCCCAGTTCCGTGACAATGCCAACCACATGCTTGGGGTTGATTCCGGCTGTCATGGAAGGGGTAAGATCCTTCGCCACAAGGATACTTCCCGCCGGAAGTGATGCAATATCCACCGGTTGAATCCCCAGAAGCATCTGCTGCATGCGAGTCTTAATATCCCGCATATCGGTAGCTCTCTGCTGCATCAGCTCATCATCCATCGATGCAAACATATCAGCATACATATTGCATACGGTTTCAATTGCAAATACACCGCAGATATTTTCACCGGTAATGGTGTTCTCAATCTCTCCGGTCAGCATCGGGTCGGAGAGCAGCATCAAATGCCCCTGCATGATCTCTGCTTCCTTCTCTCCCACTCGCGTCGCAAGATCAGCCGCCAAATGTGCCGTCTGTATCTTGGTTTTCTCCAGTGCTGCCTGAAAACGTTCCACTTCCGCAGCGGCATCCATCACCCGCTCCGACTTAATCACCATCTCCACTTCTTTTATGATGGTCGCTTTCCCAATTCCGATTCCCGCAGATGCATTCGTCCCCTTATACATAATATGCCTCCCTTTTACTTGCTTATTATTCTCCCAAACCATCTTGAACAGCCTTGATCATAGTAGCCAAAGCCAGTTCTTCATCCGATCCATCACAGGTGAATTCAATCTCATCTCCACTTTTGACACAGGCACCCAGTACACTTAAAACACTTTTTGCATTCGCTGTACTTTCTTTAAACTGAAACGTAATTAATGACTGAAAAAGGATCGCTTTATTGCAAAGAATACCGGCAGGTCTTAGATGAAGTCCTGTAGGGTTTTTGATCACAACTTTTGCACTCACCATATCGTAGTTCCCCTCGCATTCTCTTGAATATTCTACTCGGAAGTCTTTGCCGCATCCGGTTTAGCCGAGACAGTTCCGGTTTTTGTATTTTCCGATGCCTTGGTACTTTCGGATACCTTCGTACCTTCCGGCTCTTTGGTACTTTGCGGTTCTTTGGTACTTTGCGGCTCTCTGATACCGTCCGGTGCTTCTATCTTGGTTTCTCCTACCGGAGCCGATAAAATCATAACACTGGCTTGACTTAGCAAATCAAAGCCCTCACCAAGCTCCATCGTTAAGATCCCCTGGTAGATGCCCTCCTGCATATTACTTACATCAATCGTCGGTTTTAGATCCTCTGTCTTGAGGCTGTCTAAATCTTCACGCAGTCCCTGAATCTTCACCTCCACCTTCTCTGTATCAAATTCATACCGATGTCCTTGCGATGTACCGGTCAGGGTGATATCTTCCGCCTTGATTAAGAAACTCCGTGTCTCTAGCTGTTCTACCTTCAAGGTGACCGTAGCGACGGTGGCGGTATCTCCGGCAACAGTTACATTCTCCGGCAAATACTTGTTCAAATCCACCTTGACAACCACATCTTGCATGGCACCATTTAGATTGAGCTGTTCATCTGCAATCGTTAATGCCGTCAAGGGTGCCAATACCGATTTCATCCCTTGAACGGAAATAGACTCAATGTCGCTCTCTGCTCCAATAAACCGATATCCTTCTGCAACCGTTCCTGCAACCTGAAAAGAGAGATTTAGATTTTTTACTTTTAAGATCGGAATCTGATACGTAATTTCAGAAATATTTAATTTCGTATCTTTTGCCAGATCCAGTGTATTTCCATTGGCATCATAATAAACCGGTGAAGCAGTCCCCACAAGCTCTGAATTAATCCCCTCCAGATTGTTGATTTCCACCCCTACGGAATTGATCTGACCTATGACAGAAACCGCACCGGTCACATACACATAGTCCGGAACCAGCGATATCGTTCCCAGTGCATACCCCTCCTCCGGTGTTCCATTCGTACGCACCTGCAAATCAAATCTTTTCTTTTGCACTTTCTCCGTCTTCACTCGAATCACTCCCGGTTTCGCTGTGGGAGTCCCTTCGATCATAGACTTGACCTCTTGATTGGCAATATCTACTTTCAGAGGAATCGAACCGGTCACATCATACAGCTCCGCTAAATCTGCATATACATAAAAATCACCGGCTCCGACCCGATAAGCATCTCTGGTTCGCACCTCATAGCTAACCGTAACCGAGTTCTTGCCCAATACCTCGTAGGTCAAATTGGATTTTGCAAGAATCTCCTGACCAATCATCTCCACGGGCACTTCCTGCGTTCTGGTAACCACGGGATTTGATACATTCACCACAATCAGCCATACAAAGAAAGCCAAAAAGATTGCCAGAATCTTCAAACCCAGATTATTGATCAGTCTTTCTTTCATCCTTTAGCCTTCCCTTCCAAATCCTAAATCGCCCGCCGCCGGGTTCTCCCTCCTTGATATCCGACAAGGTCTTTCTCAAGGTCTCCGCATCGTTGATGCGAGTCAAGGTTCCCTTCTCGGCCAAGGTAATGCGTCCGGTCTCCTCGGAGACTACGATGGTCATACTGTCCGTCGCCTCGCTGATTCCAACTGCAGCCCGATGTCTGGTGCCCAAGTCCTTGCTGATGCTGGTGTTGTCAGACAAGGGAAGATAGCAGGTCGCCGCTATAATGCGATTGCCTTGAATGACGACCGCGCCATCATGCAGAGGTGTATTGTGTTCAAATATATTGATGAGAAGCTGACTGGTTAAAAGTCCATTGATCTCAATTCCGGTTCGCTCGATCTCCTTTAAAGAGACTTCTCGTTCAATCACCATCAATGCACCGGTCTTGGCTTTTGCCAATTCAAAGGTCGCCTTCACTAATTCATTCACCGTTTTTTCGGTAAATCCCAATGCTGCTTTCCCATCGTCAAAAGATAAAATACCGGTCAACAAGTTCCTGCTTCCAAGCTGTTCCAATGCCTTGCGAAGCTCCGGTTGAAAGATAATCACCAAGGCAGTCGCTGCAATCAAGGCAGTTTTTTCCAGAAGCCAAAGAATCGTATCTAAGTGTAAAACATAAGCAACCATCGCAAATGCCAGAATCACTACAATCCCCTTTAGCAAAGTCCAAGCTCTGGAATTCTTGATCCATGCCAAAATCTCATACAATAAAAACGCAATAATCGCAATCTCCAACATATTCGTTTTGGTAATTCTGGGCAAAAAAGAAAGCCAGCTATAAAGCGTATTGATCAGGTCTGCCATGTTTTCACCCCCATTTTCTTATCCATTAAAAACCGGTTATAACGTTTTTGTCCCTTTCGAGGATTTCTTGATACTGATCTTCTGCACCTTGACATCCGGAGCCGATACGGTCAACTTCGGCACCGCCTTCACATAGTAATAATAATCATCATCCTCAAACTGTGTATATTCTGTCCGACTGTAATCCACCGAAAAAAACATGAAATCATACACTCCGGCTAGCAAAACGGAAAGCACTGCACCCAATATCAATTGTACCATCGGAACCGAAACGTTAAATACAAAATCGCCGATAAAAATCACACCCAGCTGGGTAACTGTTCCCGCAATAATCGCAAACATCCATGCATAATCAATTGAGAGATTCCGAATCAGAAAAACAACCAGAATACTGATGGCAAAAGCTGCCACCATCACAAGCATCAATTGATTAGACAGCAGAGAATTGATGATCTGAGCATATTTTTGAACCAGATCTACCGAGGTCTCATTCGTCAGCACTCCCGCATTCTGCTTCACATATTGCATTGCATAATAGAGAAATACACCGGTGCTGACCGGTATGACGCAGGTGAGTCCACCGGAAAGTCCCACCAGCAGTGGTACCATATAGGGAATTTTAAACCAAAACAGAATTGGTGTCACCAGCAGCAAAAAACTGTCTCCCGGTTGAAATCCATAATATAAAATACCAATAATCAGCATGAATGCCAAAGCAATCAGGGTCATCTCCAAGGATATCGCATAGAGATGGGTCAGCATAAAAACCGCTGCCAGAAATGTAATAGCTCCATAGGGCAGCCAAGAACATACCAGTCCAAGAAGCAGTGGGACAAGCGGATTTTTCAATTTGGTCATAAAACCAATGTTTTGATTTAGCATCGTAAAAGCCAGAAAACCTAATAAGAATTTAATCAACATGGTAATGTAGCGATCATACTTGCCATAAAAGAATTTCAGTTTATCTTTAAATACCAGAAGTCCGGTCATGATGTCTGCCCCCCTTCGCCAGTTCTTTCGTTTTATTTTGAAACTCATAACGTTTTTCCAGACGTCTTAGCTTGGCAACATATATCTTCATTCCCCGACTTGCATAACTGTATTTTTTTTGAAATACATAAAAAGTAAGAATCAAATATAAAATCAACCCAATCACATAGCATGACAGGAACTGAATTCCGACCACGAAAATTTGATCAAACATCTCCGTACCAAATAGGACTTCAAGCTTGTAAAGAAGCAGAATGATGACACCCAGCAACCAACAAAAGGTATATCCCAGAAAGCCCCGTACCAAATGATTTCCGATATAATCCTCTTTAAAATAGCGATTAATGGGGAATATTTTTTTTCCCTCTTTTTTCTCAAACATGGAAATGCCGGTCATCAGTTTAATTTTATCTTCATTTAACATAGACGCTCTCCTCATTATGCCGTAACATATCACTTTAGTATAGCACATAATATTCTAATATGCGATACTAAGCAGTGAAATTTTAGGATTTATTAAGGAATGCGTCTATTGTTTTGTCTATATTTTATGCTTATTCATAACGTAATGCATCGATTGGATCGGCTTTCGCTGCCTTGGATGCCGGATATAATCCAAAGAAGATACCCACTATTGCGGAAAACGATACCGCTATCACGATCACGCTCGGTTTCACCACGACGGCAATTCCCAATGCTGCACCGCCTAAGGAAACCAATCCGACCCCCATCGTCACTCCGATGATACCGCCGCAGGCAGAAAGGATGGCAGATTCGGTCAAAAACTGAATCAATACATCTTTGGTTCTGGCTCCCAGCGCTTTACGGATACCAATTTCTCTGGTTCGTTCGGTTACCGATACCAACATGATATTCATGATACCAATTCCGCCTACTAACAGTGAAATTGCCGCAATTCCTCCCACTGCCGCGGACAACCCACCCATCATCTTATCCACCGAGGTCATCTCTTCCATCGCCGTATAGAAGTACATATCTTCCGGTCCTCGATTGATCTGCTTCGCCACATAGCCTTTAAACTGATCGAAGAATTCGCTCAAATTGATCTCTTTTTTGGCATAAATACGCAGTTGATAAAAGGAGTCATTGGGTCTTGTCAGCAAGGTATAAGGAATGAATGCCGATCCGTTGGTAGAAACTCCACCCATCATCATGGTCTGCAACGCATTGATTTCTTTCCGGTAAACACCTACGACCGTGTAATCCTCGGTAGATCCGTAGAGCGTCGTGCGGAAGGTCTTGCCTACCGCATTTTCTGTCCCAAACAGCATCACTGCGCTCTTGGTATCCATGACTACATTGTTTTTCCGTCCCAATACATCACCTTCGTTCAAGTAACGGCCATAGACCACGTTAACAGGCTGGACATCTTGGTAATTGTAATCAATTCCCTGATAATTAAATTTTACCTTCGTACGCCCGTAGAGAGCATCCCCGCTGGCTGAAGCGTTGTTGTCAATATAGTCCAGCTGATCCTGAAAGACCTCTGCTACCCGATCCATCTGATCCACGGTAAAATAATCACTCTCTCTAAGGTCGTCCACCCAATATCCAATCGATACATATGCCTGCGTGATCCCCACATCTTTATATAAATCGGCAAACATATTTCGCATCGTATCGCCTATGGAAACAATCGAAATAACCGATCCGATTCCGATAATGATCCCCAGCATCGTAAGAAAAGACCGCATCTTATTCGCACGAATCGCCGAAAATGCCATACTCATATTTTCAAATAACATGCTTATCCTCCTCATGTAAATTTCGAATATCACTCAATACCTCACCGTCGCAAAAGCGAATGATGCGGTCTGTAAATGCTGCAATATTCTCTTCATGGGTAACCACCACTACCGTCGCGCCCTCCTGATGAAGCTGCCCAAACAGCTCCATGATCTCTACTGAGGATGCCGTATCCAAGTTACCGGTGGGTTCGTCTGCTAAAATCAGCGGCGGCTCATTGGCCAGTGCTCTGGCGATCGCAACCCGCTGCCTCTGCCCTCCGGATAATTCATTGGGCATATGTTCCGCCCGTATAGCCAGTCCCACTCGCTCCAAAAGCTGCATGGCCCGCTCTTGCCGTTCTTTCTTCGGTTTATGGGCATAGGTCATGGGAAGCTCCACGTTCTTTAAGGCAGATGTTCTGGAAATCAGGTTAAAGGACTGAAACACAAAACCAATCTTATAATTTCGAATTTCCGACAATTCATCCGGATTCATGAATGCCGTATCGATCCCATCCAGATAATAATGTCCCATCGTAGGGCGATCCAAGCATCCTAAGATGTTCATAAGTGTAGATTTACCGGAACCGGACTTTCCCATGATTGCCACGAATTCTCCACGTTTAATGGTCAAATTAATCTTTTTTAGTCCCAGTACCTTGACGGCTCCGTTATCATAGATTTTAACCAAATTATCCAATCGAATCAAATCCTCTGTGGTATTTCCGGCAGAGGAAGAAGGCAATTTATTTTTCTTTTTGATCATCATTTTCTCCTATCACATTGCCGGTTGCACAACTACCAAAAGTCCATCCGTCAAATTCTCGGTAGGACTGATCACCACCTGCGTCCCCTCTTCGATCACGCTGCCCTCGATTGCCAAAACCTCGGTCTGAATATCGTTCTGCACTCCGTGCTCTACCGGAATCAGCTTGATCATATTATTTTGTACCGATGCAAGGTATAGCCCATCTTCTTTTTGAAGTAGTGATGAAATTGGAACAATCAGCGTATCTCTGGATTCGTTTAATGCAATCTGGGCTTTTGCAGTAATCCCTGCAATGAGTTTTGTATTTTTCTCCGCAATGCGAATGGTGGTCGGGATCACACGTTCTGTTGACCCACCGCCTTTTTCTTCTCCGGTCGGAGAAATATCCGTTACTTCACCGGTTACCGTCTCACCGCCCAGAATATCTGCCCGAATCGAAGCTTCCTGCCCTACCTGAATCTTGCCAATCGAATACTCGCTGACCTTGATCTTCATCTCTAGCACATCCAGATTTTCAATGATGAACATCGGTTTATCATCTTCGATTTTATCGGCAAACCTGCCCACCTTGGTATTGACGCGCACCACGGTTCCGGCAATAGGACTCGTGATTTTCGTATTCTCAAGTAACGTCTTCTTCTTCTCCAATGTAAATTCTGCACTTTTAATTTGAAGCGTATAAGATTCATTCGCCACGGCTTTTCCATTCTGCAAGGTGAAGGTTTTCAATTGTCTTTCTGCATCCTGCATCCGATTTTTTACAGTTTCCAATTCCAATGCAGACACACTCTGTGCCTCAAACAACACATTGGTGCGGTCATATTCGGTCTTGGCAGCCTGATAATCCTGCCGCGCCTTGGCATAACCATTCTCCGCAGCGATCTGCTGTTCTTTATAGGTACTGACTGCCAAATCATAGGCATTCTGTGCGATCTCAATTTCTTTCTCTATATCACGGCTATCGATGACTGCCAGCAGTTGATCCTTCTGGACGGAATCCCCTTCTTTTACGGCAATCTCCAACACTTCCGCATGAAGATTGGAGACGACATCCACGCTGTCTGTCCCCGATATGGGACCACTAAGGGACAGATTTTCGACCATATCTCCCCGCACCACAGAGGTCGTCATCACAACCTCCTGTGCCTTATTTTTACCAGCGCTTACCGCCGCAATCACGACAATCAGTGCAGCAATCACCGCAACTGCAAGCACCACTTTGAGCTTTTTGCTCCATTTTTTCCGTTCTTTTTTCTCCTTCTTTTTCTTCTTTCCCGAAGTGTCCTCCTGCATCAGCACCTGTAGCTCGGCATCAAAAGTCTCCTCGGACTTGTCTGCCTCTCCAAGGATCTCATTTTTTTCCAGCTGATTTTTTTCCTTCATCACATCTTCCTCCTTATTCTTTCATGACTATAACGATCTGAAGCTCTATCTTACTTCACAAAAAACGTGTACTTCTGTATTAACGTATCTCATACAGTTATACACGTTTTTTCTCGATCTGGCAAGAATAACTTCGTAAATCCTCTAGGTTTGTTTGGTAATCAAAAGTTCTACCGCCAGCCGTTCCCCCAAACGCCCGGTCTTCACAGACTCTTCCGCATCCACGCAGAGATTCACATAAGAGAGAATCTGCTCGCGGGAGAACGCTCTGGCTTGCGGCATGATCTTGCTCACCACAAAAGGCTGCATCTTCAGTTTGGAAGCGATACTGCCTTTGTCCCTTCCATCCGTCATCAACTCCTTCACCTGCAGCAATTGGTTGAACTGTCTGGCAATCAGAAACAGAATCCTCATCGGAGGTTCCCGCAGGGCCAGCAGATCTTCGTAGAGATCCAATGCCTTTTTGGTCTGACGACTGACAATCGCCGCAACCATATCAAAGATCTTATTGGTTACCCGTACCGTGCAGATCTCTTCCACGTCTTGATCTCTGATGACATCTCGTCCCACAGTATAGCTGATCAATTTTTCCAATTCCATACGGATATTTTCCATATCGTCACCGGTTTTGCTCAAGAATAATTCCATGGTATGTGCTGTGATCTTCCGACCTTCTTGATTTAGAATACTCCCGGCCCAAGCAGATAATTGTGTTACATTCTGCCGTGTCATTTCTGCAGCATAGCCCAATTCTTTTACTTTTTTAAACATTCGGCTACGTTTATCCACCTCCGACTCAATAAAAGCAATACACGTAGAATCCGGCATCGTCGGTAAATACTCCACCAATGGATCGGCGGCATTTTTGAAAAATCCACTGTCCTCAATCTGAATCAATCTGCGATTCCCAAAGAAAGGCATGGTGTCCGCCAAGCTGATGATCTCTTGAATATCCGGAGATTTCCCTTCAAAATAATGATAATTCATAGTATCCTCACCGGAAATTGCTTCTTTAAAACGTTTTTTATAACTTTTTTTTAGAAATGCCTCTTCTCCATACAACAGATACATCGGTTTAAAGGTTTGATTTTTTAGATCCCCATTTAATATCTGCACAATCCTCTACCCCTTTTCTCTCTGCATCGATTCTACCGAAGCTGCGGAGAATCTTCTCACCATGCCAGACAAGTTTTCATCAGTCTCTCATATTCACTGCTGATCGAATCATAGATTGCAATCACCGGCTGACTATTTTGATCTACCGCTTCCATAATTGCATCATAATGATCTACCACCATGGAGACCACCTCCGGAGAGATCTTGCCCTGCTCGCTGTCTTCCATCAAAATATGGAGAATCCTCTCTTTCGAAAAAGCAGTTTTATAACTGCGGGCGCCGCTTAGGGCACTCATCATATCTGCTACCGCCACAATTCGTTGCGGTAATGTCAGCTGATCTCCGGACAATCCTCTGGGATAGCCGGAACCATCCAATTTCTCATGGTGGCGTACTGCGATTTTCGTGATTTTTTCATCCAGTCTGCCATCTAAAATCTCTTCGGTCAAGGTTACGTGTGTTTTCATCACACGCATAGCCTGTGGACTTAATTTGCCCGGAAATTCCAAAATCTCAACCGGAATTCCGATTTTTCCCAAATCATGCAGCACCGCTCCATAGCGAATCTGTTCCGTCTCCTCCGGATTCAACCCCAATAGACGTGCCAGCTCCAGACTGATTCTCACGGTGGTAATCGTGTGAATCACCGTAGTCCGGCTTCGGAAATCAATCGTATAGACCAGCATCCTGATATACATATCGATCTCTTCCTGCGTAAAGGGAACCCGATCAAATAGATCCAAGATCTCATCCCAAGATCGCTCCGCACACAAAAGCTCGACCATCTTACATGCGTCTTCGGTTTTCAAAAACAGTGCAAGCGTCCCCGAAGAAAATCGCTGCGCTGCCTGACTCTTTAGATAAGCTAAAACATCGTGGTGTCCCTCTATAAATTTGTATACATCCACGCGATCTGCCAAGCGCAGAATCTCAATCAATTCCAAATTCTCGGGATTAATTTCATAGAGTTTTTCTTTTTCTGTATGATGAAACAAGACAATATCCGCATAGCGACTAAGCGGTGTTAGATTTTTTAAGAATAAGTAACCATATACCGAGTGATCCCATAGGTTGTCGGATTCAAATTGGAGCATATCATTAATCTCTGCAGTTTTATAAGCACCGATATCATGCGCCAACGCAATTAAACAAATATCACGAATCGTGCGTTCATCATAGGTTCCTGTCGTCTCTAACATCTTCTTGACCAAATAAGCAACCCGTTTTCCATGGTGTACCACACGTTGATCTACATGTCCAAGTGTCCTGCTGATAATCTCTGCGATGCTTCTGCTATCAATATATGACATTTTCTCGACCCACCTTATCTTTCGCTCTTCAAAGCGATATCCCAATTATCAAGTGTATCATCAATTCGCTCTTTCTTCAAGTGGAAATCACGTTTTTCCCCCTTGAGATCCAAAGAAAGAAAGCACCTCACCGCCACTTTGCTGCCATCCGAATATACCGTGATGGCTCCTCTGTCCATCGTGGTCAGGATCTCGGAGTTCTGTCTCTGTAAACGTTTCATAGTCTCGGGGTGCGGATGCCCATACGTATTATCTTCTCCGCAGGAAATCACCGCCAAGACCGGATTGACACTCTGTAAAAAATCCGCTCTGCTGGAATACTTAGAACCATGGTGTACAACTTTTAGAATGGAGATATCCCGTATCTTTTCTGCAAGTTTTGGATCACTTAAGATCTCTCCTTCGCCATCCCCGCTCATATCTCCGGTCAACAGCATCTCCATATCTCCATACGTAGCTGCAAGGAGTAAAGAATGCTCATTTTTTTCTCCTTTTTTCGCCTTATTTCCATCATAAATACAGGTTAAAACCAAATTGCCCGCTCGGATTTTTTCACCCCTTTTCATCCAATGTATCGGGATCTTCTTCTGATGCGCCAATTCCTCCAGTAGCTCATACCCCGGTTCTTCCTGCGCCAGTTTAGGCAAAACCAGATGCTCCACCGCAATCCCACTCTCCGCTCCCAGTAAATAGACTAATCCATTGATATGATCCTGATCTCCGTGACTCACAATCGCATAATCAATACGGCTAATGCCACGGCTTTTTAAAAATGGTTCCAGACTGCGTTTTCCAATTTCTTTCTGACTGCTGCTGCCTCCGTCCACCAAGATGACCGCCTGCCTTGTCTGCAAGCAGATTCCATCCCCCTGCCTCACATCCAGAAAGGTTACTTCTACCCCCTTCATGGGAATTTTTAACAGCAAGCAAAAACAGATCAGACAGCCTCCGCTAAACACCAGAAAATTCCCGATCGGTGCCCCTTCGCTCTCGAAAACCTCCTGTTTTTTTCGTCTTGTCCAAATCCAAAAGAGCAGGAAGAGCAGAGCCGGATAATAGAGCAGAATCTGCCATGCCGGCGGTCTCCCCAAGATCAGATTGGAACCCGGTATGTGCTCACACATTCTGCAAAGCCACTCATAAAACCGCAAAATATAATGTTCGCTCCCCAGTGCCGCCATGGCAAGTCCCGGAGATAACATTCCAAGAAGCAAACCTGACATACCGGATAAAATAACATAAGCCATAAGGGGAATTACAAGCAGATTGAGTAGAATTCCATAGAGAGGATATTGGAAGAAATGATACAATAAAATGGGGTAGGTCAGCAGTTGAATGGAAATCCCCATCAAAATACTCTGCTGCCACGGTTTTTTCCATGTCAGGTTTTTCACAAGCCATGGTGCCAGACCCCCAATGGCTCCAACCGCTCCAAAGGAGAGTTGAAATCCACCTTGAAACAGCAGATATGGATATTCCAAAAGCAGCAGTATAGCAGCCAATGCGGCAGCCGACAGCATATCATAGCTGCGTCCCAGATACTCTGCCAGAATCGAAACCAGTACCATGATAACCGCACGCACCACCGAAGCAGAACCTCCGGTTAAAATCCCATAGCTGATGACAAATAGGATTCCCACACACCCCGACCATCCATAGCTAAGGCCTGCTTTGCGAAGCAAGCGGTAGAGGCTAAGTCCCACCAGCGAGATATGAAGACCACTGATCGCCAGCAAATGAGCAATGCCATTTCTCTGATAAAGACCTTGAATGGTCTCATCCAGAGAGCTTTTATCCCCCAATAATGCTGCTTTTAAGATCCCGGCATCTTCCGGCTCACAAAGTAGATCTAACCGATGAGCCGCCGCCTGCTTCACACGGTACAAACCATCATAATAAAACGAATATCGGGTATCTGTCAATTGGCATCCGGAACCAAACATCTGGTAAGCAATTCCCGTTGCGTACGCATAACTGCGATTGTCAAATTCTCCCGGGTTACGTGCTACACCGGGCTTTTCCGGCTGCCCCCAGGCAGATATCTCCATGCCGATTCTCACAGTTTCCCGAGAATCCATCTGCTCAAATGCCTCTTTGGGGATATACAGACGCACCGCCGGAAATGGATAATTTTCTGTCTTCCGGTACAGGAAACCGGGGGAAAGCGTAAGGGCATAAGAGTTTTCTTTGGCTTCTATACGTTTGATTCTTGCACGAATTTCCACCTGATGCTCCCCCAGCTGTTCCACATAAACCGCCGACGGATCCGATTGCCGTGCCAGATTCATACGTCCCCATCCCAACAGACCGCACAAAAGCAGAAGTCCCAATTGCAGACTCCTGCCCTCTATATTGCGCAACATCAAAAATCCGGATAAACAGATACCCAGAATCCCCATCTCCCACACCACAGGCAGCAGAGTCCATGCCTCTCCAAGTACGAATCCCCCTGCTATCCATACCAGTGGTCTTTTAATTTTCAATTCCTCCTAAATCCAAATTCCGTTCAAACAAGGTATTCAGAGAAATGGCATCCCGAAACAGCACATCTTGGGAACCATTCACTGCAATCTGCACCTTATTCACGGTGGAAAGTGATGCCAGCGAGTTGACAATCGCATAAATAGGAATGTATTCCTTGACCTTCAGTTCACTGTTTAAAAATGAAGCATCAAAATTGAGATAGCATACATTTTCATTGAGTGAAACATTTAAAAGCTTCGTTTCCTTGGGCAGCGTCGGGTAGCCCATCCCTGTCTCAGGTCCTTTGATCAATTCCTCCACCACCAATTTCTCCAAGGAAGTATTGATATCATGTACCACCTGACGCTTCTCCTCTACGAGCTTTCCCCCGGTCTCATCGGTAAAAAAAAGTACAATCTCTGTCTTTTCATAATCGTTGACATCGCTGATACTATCAATAAATTCCGAACCGGTCATCATTCCAACCGCATTGCCCGCCGGATCTAGGAGTGGCTGATCCCCCACATAGATATTGATATACTCAATCCCTGCAATCTGGGTCATGGTTTTGGCAAGTGCCGCCCGGCACAGAATCTCTCTGGTCTCATTCATGTTGGAACGGCTCCCATAAGCAGAATCAAAATATAGATATAAAACCACATCTTCCTTCCGATATTTTAGAAGTGCCACTTTGTCCGAAAGTGCCGCTTGATTATCCAGTTCTTTGGGAACTGTCATAAACTGTTCCAGCAATTCTTCAATCAGCCGTTCCTGATCCGTCGTGTTGGTGCGATATTCTTGCGGTATCAGCTTCGTCATCGAAGCATTCAGATAATAAATTTTATAAGAGGTTCCTACCTCTTCCTGTTTTTTCCCGCATCCTGCCATTCCGGCCAGCATGCACAGGATCAGGATACCATAAATCCATCGTTTCATCTCCAGCCTCCTGTCTATGCGATATAAGTCAAAGGAATGCGTACCGTAAACGTCGATCCTTCCCCATCTTTGCTGAATACCTTAATCACTCCTTTATGCATCAAAATCGCGTTTTTGGTAATGGCAAGTCCCAGTCCGGTACCTCCGGTCTCTCGGGAGCGGGCTTTATCCACACGATAAAAGCGTTCAAAAATATGCTCCTGAACCTCCTCCGGAATTCCGATTCCGGAATCTGCTACCTTGATATAGAGGAACTTGTGATCTGCATCCAAGGTGACTCGTACCCAGCCTCCCTCGTGGTTGTACTTCACGGCATTTTCCACCAGATTGTTGAGTGCCAGAGATAGCTTGACCTCGTCCACATCTGCCGTCACTTCCCGAATGCTTTCAAAGACCAATTCAATATTACGTTTTTGAGCAATCGGACGCAAACGTTTTAAAATCACTTTTAATAATGCATTGATATCAACCTGTGCAATATTCATCTCCGTTGCCGATTTATCCATGCGCACCAGCGACAATAAATCATCAATAATCTTGCTCTCCCGATCGATCTCATCCGAGATATCTGCCATAAATTCCCGGTACAATTCCACCGGCACATCTTCCATCCCCATCAGGGAATCCGCCAGCACACGAATGGAGGTAATCGGTGTTTTCAGTTCATGTGAAACATTGGATACAAATTCTTCCCGAGACTGATCCACGGTCTTTAACTTAGTCAGGGTAATCCGGATCGCAGAAGAGAGCTTGCGGGTCTCACGATATGCATTCTCCGCAATCTCTTCATCTAAATTGCCATCGGCTACTCGATTGAGCACCTTCTGCAAACGCTGAAACGGCCGCACCAATATCTGAGAAGCAATCAGAGCCAGCAAAACCAAAATCCATAACAGCATAATCTGGAAAAATGTAGATTTCTCGGATACCTTCGTCGCCATAGCAATAATATTTTCGGTCGATGCTGTCATGAGCAGCGTTCCGGTGATGCGTTTCTCCGGCATGTTATCATAAATGGGCGCAGTTAATGCAAAGTAATGTTTTTCACGATTGTAGCGCTTGCTGTTCTCTCCCTGAAAGCAGCGGATCACCTCTTCCGATACATTGGTTTTTCCAACGGCCAATCCCAAGGTATCATTGGCAATCTTGAAATTGCGATTCACCACGACGATACGTCCGCTGAATACATCGGCAACCGCAGCCATCTCCCCACTAATCAGCACATCCGGTATATCCGCGGTCATAAATCCGGAACGAGTAATCTTATTGCTTAGAATCAGAATCTGGTTTTGAGCTTCATTGATGCGGTCTTCAATCTGGCTTTGCTGAAAGGAGCGGAGGAGCACCCGGCTCTCTGCCATCATCGGAATAAATCCAATCAATACCAATAAGATAAACAAGGGTACTTTCATGCTGATGATGTGTTTCCATTCTTTTTTGGGACTGTTCATGACTACTCCATCTTCTTGGTACAAGCGACTGCAAGCGCGCCCGGTCCGATGTGACAGCTCACGCTTAGGGACAATGCATCCATATAGATCTCACCGGTCTCCGGAAATAGTTTTTCCAACTCTCGCTTAAATTCCATCGCCGCCTCCGGATTGTGAGTATGAGCAACCTGTAGATGTGTATGTGCTGCAGTCGGATCCCCAAAGCGAGTTTCCAGATCACGGCTAATGGCCGTAATCATCATCGTTTTTGCCTGCTTCATCGTTCTGGCTTTAGCAAAGGCATCTAGCTTATCTCCCTGAATCGTCAACACCGGCTTTATCTTTAACAAGGTTCCAAACGCTGCGGCTGCGGCCGTGATTCTTCCACCCTTTTTAAGATATTTAAGCGTATCAACGGTAATATAGATACTGGAGTCATGCTTGGTCTCTTCTAAATATTGCTTGATCTCCCCGGCCGACATCCCTCGTTCAATCATCACCTTCGCATCCAGCAATGACTGCCTCTGGGTGACGGAAATTCTCTGGTTGTTGACGACAGCTACACGTCCATCATAATCTCCCGCAAGCATCTGTGCCGTCTGACAGGAACCACTAAGACCACTGGACATCGGCACATGAACCACCTGATCATGGGTCTTTAGAAGTTCATTCCACAGTGTCATCACCGCCTCCGGGGACGGTTGGGATGTAGAAATATCACAGCCCTCTTCCAATTTGCGATAAAATTCTTCCTGAGATAAATCAATATTTTCAAAAAATGTATGCTCATCAATCATAAATGGCATAGGCAGCACATGAATACCAAGCGCCTCTCCCTGTTCCGGTGTGATTCCACTGTTGCTGTCGGTTACAATTGCAATGCTCATTCTCTTGACTCCTTTTCTTCTATGCTGCCAATCGGACTTAATTGGTCGTTGTATGTGGTTGTGTGTATTTTATAAATTAAAGCAATCGCCCGGTCTTGATCCTCTGCCCGATCTGTAGAGATACTGACGATTGTCGTTTGATCCTCATAAGTCAGTAATGCAGACACGGTATAAACTACGCGATTCTTCTTCTCCATCGGCTTATAAACTGCGATTGTTCCATTGGCTGAACCGGCTTGAAATTCTATGGTCTTGCATATATTGTCTTTTTCGAAGATACGGTGTTGAAAATCTGCCTTTTGATGACTCTTGACTCCACAGATGTAATAATCATGCCAGTCCTTCTCACGTCCGTCATAATATCGCTCTGCACTTCCTGTGGTCTTGTAATCATATAGAAAGTTCCCCGGCACTGCAAAGCAGAGATTCCCGATGGTTCGGTAGAGCAGCCTTCTGCGGCAGCCGATTCCGGCCTGCATATGCATCTCGCAAACATCCGCAAGCTCTAACGGAGGATGTTCATCCAGATCACAGACCTCTCGATACGCTTCCTTGGGAAAGGGAATGCTGCGGTCCTTCTGCAATGCTTTCTCTAATAACTGAATGATCCGACGATTCAGTGTCTGATCTTCCAAGCTTCTTGCGGAAGGCATAAAATAGCACTCCTGATTTAAAAGTACCAAAGCACTATTGCGATAGTAGTACGCATCCTTTTCTTCTTCATTCCAGATAAAGAAATCCTTGGCAAATGCCATGCTGATGCCGGAATGTACCATACGAAAGATCTCATCTCTGGTAAAGCGTCGAATATGAGTCGTCACTACCCCGCACTCTTCCTCCGGTACATAATAATGAGTAGGCCAGCACAGCAGCTGTTCTCCACCGCTCTGGGTCTTCTCCAAAGCATCCTCCAAGAGTTGTTTGAACCATCGGTGAAAATATTCCCTCTTTAGTTTCCCAAAATCCCGGTCTTTATCATATCCGGTTCGATCTTCGATCCGAAGCGTAAATTCTCCCTTTAGGGCAAACAATTCCAGAAAATGAATCACGGCTGCATGAAAACCGGGTCCCACGATATTGGTCTGGCAGTCACCCACCATCTTCCCCTGCTGAAAAGACATCCAAAGAAAGCCTTCCGGGCAAAACGAAAAGATCAGATATCCTCCCGTCACATCGCACGAAAATCCCATATCCATGGCTATGTTTTTTGCGAGTTCTTCCGCCGTATCCTGATTCCACAAGGTTCCGTGAAACCAATTTTTCTTCGGTCCCATGGAAAATTTGACAACAATGCTCATCCCTATGCCTTTCTTTCTATATCTTTTTCTATTCTATCCTATTTTGCGCGGAAAGGGAAGCAAAAAGCAACTATGGACTTTAATTAATTTCTGTCGTATACTAAAAAGCAATAAGAAAACAAAGGAGAATCACGATGCCTTATTGTCCCAAATGTGATATGGAATTTATAGATGGAATCACTGTTTGCAGTGATTGTGGCGGACTCTTAGCCGAATCCGAAGAAGTTGCAAGAACGATGCAGAAAGAAGAAGCGTTAAAAAAATGGGAAGCCCTGCAAGTACAAGCAGACCTGCCGACACAAACCGATTTATCCGAAATCGATGACACCTGCCGACTCGTGGATACCGAGATTCCTCCGACACCTTACCAACAGGCAGAGAAGATGGGGCGATCTTCTGCGGCTGCCGGAGTCTATGTGAAGAAATCGCAGAAATACGAAGATCTAAAATCCTCTGCCTCGGCATTTCTCTTAGTGGGCGGATTGTTGCTGATCTTCTCGCTTTTACTGTGGACCGGAATCGTCCGCCTTCCGATGGCCGGTCTTAGCAAGATGATCTTTCAAACTACAGTAACCGGCATGGGCATCCTCGCTCTTATCGTCGCCACCCGCACCACCCACTCAGCCAAGGCTCTGCTTCCGCAGATTGCAGAAGAAGAGACCGCAACCAAGCAGTTGATGGAGTGGTTTATGGGAACCTACGATGCTGCTGCCTTGGATTCATCCATAGAAGATGCCGACCTCCTCTCATCCGAGGAATTGAGCCTCAAACGTTTCCAAATCATCCAAGATCATCTCATCACCGAGCAGGATCTCCCAAATCAAGCCTATGTAGATGCTCTCAGCGAAGAACTCTATAGCAGGATTTTTGAACCCTAAAGCATGTGTTCTTCTCCATCCCAACTATAAAAAGCTAAAAAGCTGCCTCATCTTCTCTTTCACTTGACCGCCAAACTCACTCTTTACTTTCGTCAAGCTGATTCCTTGAATAAAATGCCGCACGGAGGCGAGTCCTATAATCGCTGTGCCGCCCCCCGCTAAACCGCAATTGATGAATAAGGCACTGACCTTCTGCGGAATCATCGGGAAAAATCGCTGAATGAAAAACACTACCGTCCCGGA
>JAVXIV010000008.1:7975-20187 GCA_036785645.1 Hungatella sp. | reverse complement strand
TCATGGGTATCAATGTGGATGGAACCATTGCGCTGACCTTTGCCATTGGCTCTGCGCTGGCAGCGGTCGCAGGAGTATTGCTATGTTCCTCTTATCCCACGCTCACCCCCTATACCGGTGCCATGCCCGGGATCAAGGCTTTCGTAGCGGCAGTATTCGGTGGAATCGGATCCATTCCGGGAGCTTTTATTGGTGGAATCCTATTGGGTGTCATTGAGAACCTGAGCAAAGCATACATTTCTTCCCAAATGGCAGATGCAATTGTATTTGCGGTGCTGATTCTGGTATTGCTTGTCAAGCCTACCGGACTATTGGGCAAGAAGATCAATGAGAAAGTGTAAGGTGCTCACATGAAAAACAAAACAATCAGTAATACAACCAAACACAATTTTCTTACCTATGGGATGGTGATCCTGACCTTTTTAATCGTGCAGGTGCTCTTACAGACCGGACAGGTATCGAGCTTGATGAAGGGACTTCTGGTTCCGCTCTGCAGTTATGTGATTATGGCGATATCACTCAATCTAACGGTTGGCATCTTGGGCGAATTAAGCTTAGGTCATGCCGGATTTATGTGCATAGGTGCATTTGCCAGTTCTTTCTTTTCCGTTTGTATGGCAGATAGTATGCCCAATGCCGGATTTCGATTCTTCTTGGCGATTTTGATCGGAGCAGCGGCAGCGGCGATCGCCGGAATCATCGTCGGCATTCCGGTGCTTAGACTGCGCGGCGACTATTTGGCGATTGTAACGCTGGCTTTTGGTGAAATTATCAAAAATCTGGTCAATGTGATTTATTTAGGCAAGGATTCTTCCGGTTTTCATTTCTCGATGAAGAATGCAATGGAACTGAATATGGCTGCCGATGGCAAGGTCATCATCAATGGGGCACAGGGAATCACAGGAACCCCACACAACGCAACCTTTATCATTGGCTTTATCCTGATTTTGATTACCTTAGTGATTGTGCTCAATTTGATCAACTCCAGAAGCGGTCGTGCCATCATGGCGATTCGCGATAATCGGATTGCAGCGGAATCGGTGGGAATTAATATTACCAGATATAAGCTGACCGCCTTTACGATCTCCGCATCCTTAGCCGGTGTGGCAGGTGTGCTCTATTCTCATAACCTATCGACGCTGACGGCAACACAGAAGAATTTTGGATATAATCAATCCATTATGATTTTGGTATTTGTAGTGCTGGGTGGCATCGGCAATATTCGGGGTTCTATTATCGCAGCGGTGATCCTCACCCTGCTTCCGGAATTACTGCGCGGACTCAATAATTACCGTATGCTGATCTATGCCATTGTATTGATTGTGATGATGATTATAAACTGGAGTCCGACAATTATTGATTTTCGAAAACGGCATTCTTTCAAGAGTCTGTTGTTGAAGAATAGATCGGTCAAGGAGGCAAAATAGCGATGGCATTATTAGAAGTTACAAACTTAGGAATCGCTTTTGGCGGATTGAAGGCGGTCGATGGATTTAACATTCAGATTGAATCGGGACAGCTCTACGGACTGATTGGCCCCAATGGTGCAGGCAAAACTACGATTTTCAATTTGTTGACCGGTGTCTATAAACCCAATTTCGGAAGTATTGTTTTAGATGGCAAGAATATTACCGGCCGCAAAACCATTGAAATCAACAAGGATGGAATTGCAAGAACTTTTCAAAACATTCGCTTATTTAAAGACCTGTCTGTAATAGATAATGTAAAATCAGGTTTACATAATCATTACCCTTATTCTAGTTTGGAGGGAATTCTTCGTCTGCCAAGGTATTTTAAGATGGAGAAAGCCATGGATGAAAAGGCAATGGAACTTTTAAAGGTTTTTGATCTGGATCAGGAAAGCCATTATCTGGCGGCGAATCTGCCCTACGGAAAACAACGCAAATTAGAGATTGCCAGAGCCTTGGCGACGGAACCCAAGCTATTACTTTTGGATGAGCCGGCAGCGGGGATGAATCCCAACGAGACAAAAGAACTGATGGATACCATCCGTTTTGTGCGAGATCAGTTTGATATGACCATTCTCCTCATTGAGCATGATATGAAATTAGTAGCCGGAATCTGTGAAAAACTAACGGTACTGAACTTTGGTCAGGTCTTGACACAAGGAGATACCGCTACCGTACTGCACGATCCGGAAGTGATCAAAGCTTATCTGGGCGAATAGGAGGAACTACCATTATGGCAATGCTTACAATTGAAAATCTGGAAGTATACTATGGCATGATTCAGGCAATCAAAGGAATCTCTTTTGAGGTCAATGAGGGAGAGATTGTGGCTTTGATCGGTGCTAACGGTGCCGGAAAAACGACCATTCTTCATACGATTACCGCTCTGATCCCATCCAGTGCCGGCAAGATCTATTTTGAAGGCACGGATATTACAAAAACACCGGGATACAAGATGGTTTCCATGGGAATCGCGCATGTACCGGAGGGACGGCGTGTATTTTCCCAACTCTCGGTTTACGAAAATCTGAAATTAGGTGCGTATACCAGAAAAGATAAAGCGGAATTTGATCAGACAATTCGGATGATCTACCAACGTTTCCCAAGACTGGAAGAACGTAAGAATCAACAATCCGGGACGTTGAGCGGAGGGGAGCAGCAGATGCTTGCCATGGGACGGGCATTGATGTCACATCCTAAACTGATCGTTATGGATGAACCTTCTATGGGGTTGTCTCCCATCTATGTGAATGAGATCTTTGATATCATACAGGAGATCAATAAAACCGGTACAACGGTCTTGCTCGTGGAACAGAATGCCAAGAAAGCACTGTCCATTGCCAATCAGGCTTACGTGCTGGAGACCGGCAATATCGTACTGAGTGGTGATGCGAAGAAATTGATGAATGATGATTCGGTCAAGAAAGCCTACTTAAGCGAATAAGAACGAATAAACAAGATACCCCCTTGCATATACTGTATCAGCATAGCAAGGGGGTATCTTTATGGATCAATTTCACGTATACCAAGATATAAAAAGCAGAACCGGCGGAGAGATCTATATCGGAGTGGTAGGACCGGTTCGAACCGGCAAATCCACCTTTATTAAACGGTTTATGGAGCTGATGGTGCTTCCCCATATGGAAGACGAGCATCAGAAGAATCAAACCAGAGATGAACTGCCGCAGAGCTCTGCGGGAAAAACAATCATGACAACCGAACCCAAATTTATACCCAAGGAAGCGGCCAAGATCAATTTAGAAGATGGAATAGAAGCGAAGGTGCGGCTGATTGATTGTGTGGGATTTATGGTGGACGGTGCTGCAGGTCATATTGAAAACGACCGGGAACGTCTGGTGAAAACTCCATGGTTTGAAGAAGGCATTCCATTTACCAAGGCAGCAGAGATTGGAACCAGAAAAGTAATCAGCGATCATTCTACCATTGGAATCGTCGTGACTACGGATGGCAGTATCGGAGAACTCAAACGCGGCGGTTATCTTCCTGCGGAAGAACGCACCATACAGGAACTTAAAAATCTTGGCAAACCATTTTTAATCCTGCTCAATTCTACAAAACCTTATTCGGAAGAGACCGAGCGTTTGGCGAAGGAGTTGTCCGAAAAATATGAAGTTGCGGTGATGCCGGTCAATTGTGAACAATTAAAGAAAGAAGATATTTATCATATTTTGGAATGTGTATTGAAAGAATTTCCGGTAACGCAGATGGATTTTTATATTCCAAAATGGTTGGAGATTCTGCCGTCTTCCCATTGGCTTAAGTCCGGGGTGATTTTAGCAGTAAAAGAGGTGATGAACAAGGTTTTACATATGAAGGATGTCACCGGAGCACTTCTCCTTGCTACCACAGAAGCAATCAAGGGGATGAAGATCAACTGCATGAATATGTCCGATGGCAGTGTGTCGGTAGGGGTTGATGTGGATGATAGCTTCTATTATCAGATTCTCAGTGACTATGTGGGAATTCCGATTGAGGGAGAATATCAGCTGATGCAAACCTTGAGCAGTCTGGCGCAGATGCAAAAAGAATATGAGAAGGTTCAAAATGCCATGAATCAGGTACGTCTGCGCGGCTATGGTGTAGTGACTCCGGAACGATCCGAGATCATGCTCGATGAACCGCAAGTGATTAAACACGGCAATAAGTATGGGGTGAAGATGAGGGCAGAGGCACCGTCGATCAATTTGATCAAGGCACATATCGAAACGGAAATTGCACCCATTGTCGGCAGCGAACAGCAGGCCGAGGATCTGATTGCCTACATAAAGCAAAATGCCAAAGACAGTGAGGACGGAATCTGGAATACCAATATTTTCGGAAAATCGATCGAACAGATCGTAGAAGATGGCATTCAGGCCAAGATCTCCCAGATGACGGAAGACTGCCAGATGAAATTGCAGGATACTTTACAAAAAATTATTAACGACAGTAATGGCGGTATGATTTGCATAATTATATAATTTAATGATATACTGGGACTATATTAAATTTAAGGAGGTACTGTAGATGAAATTAACATTTATAGGAGCAGATCATGAAGTGACAGGCAGCTGCCATTATCTGGAAGTGGGAGACACAAAATTGTTGGTAGATTGTGGTATGGAACAAGGTGGCAATGTTTACGAAAACGCAGACCTTCCGGTCAGCTATTCCGAGATCAGCTACGTACTTCTTACGCATGCCCATATTGACCATGCCGGATATCTGCCGCTGATTTATGCGAGAGGATTTCGCGGTAAGGTGGTCACTACGGCGGCTACCGGTGATCTCTGTTACATTATGCTAAAAGACAGCGCCCATATTCAGGAGATGGAAGCGGAGTGGAAGAACCGGAAAGCGCGAAGAGCCGGAAATCCGGAAGTACCGCCGCTCTATACACTAAACGATGCGGCCGGTCTGCTCGAGCACTTAGAGGTTCATGAATATGAGGAAATGGTTTCGCTAAGTGATGAAATTACGATACGCTTTATCGATGCAGGTCATCTGCTTGGATCTGCGTCGATTGAGGTATGGTGCAAAGAAAACGATATCACCAAAAAACTCGTATTTTCAGGAGATATCGGAAATCATACCAAGCCTTTAATTCGCAATCCGCAATATATCAAGGAAGCCGATTATGTGATCATGGAATGTACGTACGGAGATCGTGAACATGTGCGCATAAAAGATCCAATTGCAGAATTAAGTAAAATTATACAAGATACCTTCGATCGGGGCGGCAACGTCGTGATTCCCGCATTTGCGGTAGGACGGACACAGGAACTTCTTTACTTCCTGCGAAAAATCAAACTCGAGCATAAAATTACCGGACATGATCACTTTGAAGTGTACGTAGACAGTCCTTTGGCAGTAGAAGCCACGCATGTATTTAAGAAGAATTTGGAGCGCTGTTACGATGATGAGACGAAGGCCTTGGTGGAACAGGGAATCAACCCCATTGATTTTCCGGGACTAAAGCTTTCGGTGACCAGCCAGGAGTCTCAGGGAATCAACTTTGACCGCAATCCCAAGGTCATCATTTCTGCTTCCGGAATGTGTGATGCCGGTCGTATCCGCCATCATTTAAAACACAATCTTTGGAGACCGGAGTGTTCGGTTGTGTTTGCCGGATATCAGGCAGAGGGCACACTGGGACGCAGCTTGGTGGATGGAACCGATTCGGTGAAGATCTTTGGAGAAAGTATCGAAGTAAAAGCTCACATCGAGAATATGGAGGGGCTTAGCGGACATGCGGACAAATATGGTTTAAGGGATTGGATTCGTGCTTTTGAGCAAAAGCCGGAGATGGTATTTGCAGTTCATGGAAACGATACCGTCTGTGATGTTTTTGCGGAAAAACTGCAAACAGAAGAACACCTTCATGCGTCTGCACCCTTTAGCGGTTCCGTCTATGATCTGGCGGCCGGTTGCTGGCTGACCGAGACGGTGGGTATCCCCATCAGTAAAACAACGGCTGCCGCACAGAAGGTGGGCGGTGTATTTGCACGCCTCGTAGCCGCGGGAGAGCGTCTGCGTCAGGTGATTGTGCGCAACGAAGGCGGAGCCAACAAAGATCTGGGTAAATTCGCAGATCAGATTCATTCATTATGTGATAAGTGGGATAGATAGGAGCGATAACAGATGGGAAAAGTACAGATTTACACCGATGGCGCAGCCAGAGGCAATCCGGATGGTCCGGGTGGTTACGGCACGGTGATCCACTATTTGGATGGTCAGGGGCAGCTGCATGAAAAGATACTGTCTTGTGGTTATGTGCGTACCACCAACAATCGGATGGAACTCATGGCGGCGATCGCCGGATTAGAAGCCCTGAACCGTCCCTGTTCCGTCGAAGTATATTCGGATTCCAAGTATTTGACCGATGCCTTTAACCAAGGCTGGATTGATAATTGGGTGAAAAATAACTGGGTGCGCGGTAAGAGCGGGCCGGTAAAGAACATCGATTTATGGAAACGGCTTCTAAAGGCCAAAGAACCACATCAGGTTTGCTTTTGCTGGGTGAAGGGACATGCCGGTCATCCGCAGAACGAACGCTGCGATCTGCTGGCAACCGGTGCTGCAGACGGAGAAATTCTGATTGTGGATGAAGGACTTTCTATTGAAACCTAATTTTTAAGTAAATCTTACAATATATTACTAATTTAGGAGGACTATTCCATTTCGGTATCATTTGTGCTATGTTAAATTCATCATAGAATGAAAGAAGATCCGAATGAAAAATAAAAGTCTTTGGTTTGTAATAGTAGGAATTATAGCAATAGGGATTTTGATTACAGCCTATACCAATAGCTTTTTAAAAAACCAGCCGATACGGGAATCCATGTCATCTGAGATATCCATGGAAGAAGTCCCGATTTCGATTCCGGATAGCAGTGAAAAAAGCAGTGTGATGATATCTCCTTTGGAGACCGCCGCTGCGATTTCGGAGACAGAAACTGCGGCCCCGGAAAGAGGCAGAGGACGTACTTTGGGGTCGGAAGAGACCCTGAATTATCGTGCCCGCTTGGATGAACTCGATGTGCAGATTCAACGAATTCGAGGAGAGATGACCGATCCCACCGCTTATGCGTTAAAAACAGCAGCCGAGAATGAGTATAAGCTATGGGACAGTGAACTCAATACGATTTATAATGCAGTCATGAAGCATCTCAAGGAAGAAGAAGCCGTGAAGTTAGTCAGTCAGGAACGTGATTGGATGAAGAACCGGGATGCAGCGGCGGTAGAAGCTGCCAAAAAGTCCAATGGCGGAAACTTAGAAGGCTTGGAATATACAGCTTCCCTGGCTGCCTCCACCCGAGAAAGAGCCTATGAATTAGCCATGCTGTATGAACAGGTAACAGCCCGGTAAATAGGAAAAAAACAGTAACAATTTATGCGTTTTTCACCGAAAAGTCTTTCAGTTTGATACTTGAAAGACTTTTTTTATTCTACATTATTTTTGAGTTTGATCCGGTTGTCTTTCGCGGTTTAATGTGATAGTATAAATTATATGGGTATAAAACCGAGAAAAAGGGATGGTGAATGAATGATTCCGAAAAGCCGAAAGATGTTGATTGTTGATGATATCAAACTGAACCGTATTATCTTGCGGGAAGCTTTTCAAGATGACTATGAGATCCTTCAAGCCGAAGACGGTAATCAGGCTATGGACATACTATATAAAGAAAAAAAGCAGATTTTGATTGTGATGTTAGATATTTTTATGCCCGAAAAAGACGGATTCTCTGTCTTAGCAGAGATGAAAAGCAATGGAGATCTCTGTGACATACCGGTTGTGGTTGTGACACAGGTGGACGAAGTTGAAAATGAAGTACGGGCTCTGGATTTAGGTGCCGATGATCTCATACGTAAACCATACGATCCTCGTGTGATCCGTCAGCGCGTTAAAAATATTGTAGAAAAAAAGGAAATGGAACAGGTTCGTGCAGAGAACCATCTGCTCCAGATCAGAAGACGGGAAGAAGAACGTTATCGTATTATTGTGGAACATTCGGGAACGATTGTTTTTGAATGGAATATAGAGAATCAGGAATTCTACTGCTCGGAGGGATTAAAACAATTTCTACTTTATGAGATCGTGGCAAATAAGACCACGGAAAAGGATATCCTGTTACAGAGCGTTTACCCTCAGGATTTCGCCCTAGTTCAGGAGGTATTCTTAAAAAATTTGCAGGAAGGTACGGGTACCTCGGAAATTACCGTTCGACTAAAAACCATAAAAGATGAATTTTTATGGTGCAAATTGACCGCGACGATCGTGATGAATGGATTGATACGTACGCGTATACTGGGCACCTTGACTATTGTAGATAAAGAGATGAAAGCAGAATTAGAACTCCGTTATCGTGCTGAATTTGACAGCCTCACCGGGATTTACAACAAAAGTACCTTTTATCAGAAAACGCAGCTGTTGCTTGCACAGAATCCGGATACCAACTATACCTTAATTCGTTTTGATGTAGATCGCTTTAAAGTGATCAACGATATCTTTGGAATGGAAAAAGGCGATCGCCTCCTAAAGAAGATTGCACAGGGACTACATAACTTTTCCAAGGATCATGGAACCTATGGACACTTAGAAGCGGATCATTTTGTCCTTTGTATACCGGATCAAGACGTAGATATGGATGCGATCATCGAACAGCTCAATACCGAATTTCGACAGTTTATGTCCAATTACTCGCTTATATTTTGTTTCGGAATTTATCATATTCATGACCGATCTCTTTCCGTGGATATTATGTGTGATCGTGCCAAATTAGCACTTCAGTCTGTAAAGGGCAATTATATGAAACGCTATGCGGTCTATGATGATGTTCTTCGTACGGACATGCTTCATGAACAGGAAGTGACCAATGAGATGGATGAGGCTTTGTCAAAGCGGCAGTTTGAGGTGTTTTTTCAACCAATCTATAGTTTAAAGGCTGCAAAGCCTGTTAGTGCAGAAGCTTTGGTTCGTTGGAATCATCCACTAAAGGGGGTTCTTTCTCCGGCTTCCTTTATTCATATTTTTGAACAAAATGGATTTATCTCTAAGCTGGATTTTTTTGTATGGGAAGAGGTGTGCCGAAAACTTCGAGCGTGGCTGGATGCAGGAGAATCGGTATTGCCGGTATCCGTTAATATGTCGAGAATCAATCTGTACAAAGTGACTCTGTGTGATGATCTGGTGAAATTGATGCGGAAATATCATCTGGACACCAGTTTATTTAAAATCGAGATCACAGAAAGTGCTTATACCGAGAATCCTATGCAGCTTTTGACTCTGGTGAAGCGCTTGCAGGAATGCCATTTTACGGTTTTAATGGATGATTTTGGCAGCGGATATTCCTCACTCAATATGCTAAAGGATATCTGTGTAGATATTTTAAAGATTGATATGAATTTTCTATCGGATTTTAAACAATCGAAAAGATCTGCAATTATTTTGGCTTCGGTGGTGCAGATGGCGGAACAACTGAATATGCAAGTCATTGCCGAGGGTGTGGAGACCAAGGAACAGATGGAGTATCTAAGGAGCATCGGCTGTGATAAGATTCAAGGATACTACTATTCTAAACCACTGAACCCCACAGAATACGAGGCCTTGCTTGATCAAAATAAACCATGAGGAGCGTAAGAAAATTGTTGAAGAAAATCATCACCGGATTTTTAGCCTGCATTTGTATGATGGGTTTATGGCTGAACCTTCCGCTTGTAGCACAGGCAGAAGCAAGAACGGTTCGAATCGGATATATCGATTATAGTGGTTTTATTGAACCAAATTCCGAAGGAGCATTCACCGGCTATGCAGTCGACTATTTGAATGAAATAGCCAAATATACCCACTGGAAGTACGAATATGTATATGATACCTGGGAAAATTGTCTCTCCAAATTAAAAAACGGAGAGATTGATTTTGTATGCAGTGCCCAACAAACCCCCGAGCGTTTGGAGATCTATGATTTTTCTAAATATCCGATCGGCATGGAGTCTAATATTGTATGTGTCAGGCCGGATGATACGCGAATCTACTATAATGATTACAGTGCTTTGCATGGTAAGACCATTGGGATGCTGAAAGGAAATTTTCAAAATAATTCTTTTGCGGACTATGCCAAAACACATGACTTTTCTTATAAAATCATCACCTTTGATTCGGACGGAGAATCCTTTCAGGCACTTCAAGATCAACAGGTGGATGCCGTAGTGACCGGAAGCTTATCCGGACATACGAATGTGCGCATTGCAGATACCTTTGGGGCGGAACCTTTTTATTTTATGACGCGCAAACACAATGAAGCTCTTTTGATTCCTTTAAATGAAGCACTGGCAGAGATCAAAACTTCAGAGCCGGAATTTGAATCCAACCTTTATAAGCAATACTATACCCTGAGTGCGAAGCTACAGCAGCCTTTATTCACTCGTGATGAGGCAGAATACATTAAGCAAAGCCCGGTTCTCACCATCGGAAATCTTCCAAATCGCTATCCCTTGTCCCAGTACCATGAAAAAACCGGAGAACTAGTCGGAATCACAGAAGATATTTTGAACTTGATTTCAGAAAAAAGTGGTTTAAAATTTGACTTACAGCCGCTTCCGATAGGCAAAAAACCGATGGCGGAATTAAAAGCACGAAATTATGATTTGGTGGCCGGTGTACTTCGTACAGACAATTTTTTACGCGATCCGGAACTGTCTCTTAGTGAATCGTTTTTAGATGGCAAATTAGTGATCGTAGGACGAGCCGGGGAGACTTTGGATTTAAAAGGGGCTCATACCATTGTGATGACCACTGCTTTTCAGGGTATGCAGGAGTATATTCAAAAAGAATATCCGCAATATGAGATTCTATACCGTGACAATAACGATGAATGCTTAAATGCAGTGAAGAATAAAGAAGCGGATATGATGATGCAAAATTCCTTTGTAGTCAGCTATTGGCTGCAAAATCCACGTTTTAATGCTTTAGAGATTATACCAACCTACTCGCTGAATGAACAAACTTGTATTGCGGCAAACAGTGATACCGATCCAAGACTGATTTCAGTTTTGAGTAAAACGATCAAGATACTGGATCAAGATACCATCGATCAATATATTGTAAAGCATACCATTGCAAAGCCCTATAAGTTGACCTTAAATGATGTATGCTATAAATACAGAATTCCGCTTATTTTTTTGGCTTTGCTTTTGGTACTGTGTATTGCCTTGTATACGTATGTTATGATACAGAGACAGCGTCATGTGAATCTGCTGCAGAAGAAAAACGAACAACTGGTAGAGGCAATCAAACAGGCTGAGCATGCCAACCGGGCAAAGAGCACCTTCTTGTCCCGCATGTCTCATGAGATTCGAACTCCGATGAATGCAATTGTTGGAATTACCGCGATTGCCGGCAAACATTTAAAAGACCCAAAACGGATGGAAGAATATCTGTCCAAGATTGCATTTTCGTCCAAAGTGTTACTGAATATCATAAATGACGTTTTGGATATGTCAGCAATTGAAAGTGACAAGCTTAAGATTTCCAACAATCCATTTGATTTCAAGCAGCTTTTATCCTCTATTTCTGCCATGTACTATCCACAGTGTAAACAAAAAGAAATTGCCTTTGACCTTCTTTTAGATGGTGTGACGGAAGAAACACTCATCGGTGATCAGCTGCGCGTCAACCAGATTTTATTGAATTTACTCTCCAATGCCGTAAAGTTTACACCTAAGAAAGGGAAGATCAAACTCAAGGTTTCACAGCTTACCATTCGGGAGCAACAGGTTTTTATGCAATTTGCAGTCAGTGATACCGGATGTGGAATGAGCGAAGATCTTAAAAAACGATTATTCCGACCGTTTGAACAGGAAGACAGTACCACTGCCCAGAAATTTGGCGGCAGTGGTTTGGGACTTTCCATTACCAAAAATCTGGTGGATATTATGGACGGTGTCATCCATGTAGAAAGTGTTTTGGATCAGGGTACTACCTTTACCGTAGAACTGCCCTTTGGATTATCACCGGAGAAGGTGGAACCGGATTTCAATAAGATACATAAAATCCGTGCCTTAGTAGTGGATGATGACAGCGATACCTGTGAGCATACTTCCATTGTACTTAGCCGGATTGGCGTAGAACACGACTGTACGACATCCGGGGAAAAAGCGATGAAGCTGATTGCACAGGCCTGCAAAGAAGGTCATGGTTATGACATCTGTTTTCTGGACTGGCAGATGCCGTGCATGGATGGC
>JAVXIV010000008.1:0-7965 GCA_036785645.1 Hungatella sp. | reverse complement strand
AAGCAAATCCGTAAAGCCTATGCTCAGGATACCCTGATTATCATTATCTCTGCTTATGATCTAAATGAAATTGAGGATCAGGCCAAAGCAGCCGGAGCCAATATGTTTATTCCAAAACCGCTCTTCCAATCAACGATCTTTAATGTACTGATGGGGTTGAGTAATGGTGGATATACGAAGATTACGGCAGAAGCCAAGGATTATGATTTTACCGGATGCCGCATTCTTCTGGCGGAAGATAATGAACTGAATATGGAGATTGCCGTTGAGCTGCTTTCCATGGTAGGTGTGACGGTTGATCAGGCGGTAGATGGACAGGCAGTCTGCGATAAGTTTCAGGACTCTGCACCGGGAACTTACGATATCATTCTGATGGATATTCAGATGCCGGTTATGAACGGTTATGAAGCCACCAAAGTGATCCGTACCTCATCGCATGAAGATGCCGGAGAGATCCCCATTCTGGCCATGACAGCCAATGCATTTACGGAAGATGTATCCGCCGCTTTGTCTGCCGGCATGAATGGTCATATTGCAAAGCCAATCGATACCGAGATTCTTTACAGTACGCTGCAGAATTTTTTTAAATAAAATGACAGAGAAAGAGGATGAGAGCGCATGCAAGAATACCACAATATACCGCTGATTGATGCGGACGCAGGGATAAGACGCTTTGGGGGCAAAAAAGAACTTTTCGAAAAATTTCTATTCAAATTTCCGGAGGATCGCAACTATATACAACTGAAAGAAGCCCTAAAGACGTGCGATTATGAATTGGCATTCCATTATGCCCATGCGCTGAAAGGAGTTTCCGGAAATTTGAGTTTACAGTGCTTGTATCAAGCGGTCTGCGGATTGGTGGAGCAGATGCGCAGTAACAACTATAACGACTTGGACGTTTTTATGGATACAATTGATGCGATTTATGACGCAACTCTGGATGCAATACGTCAGATTTAAGCTTGTAAAATCTTAATTCCTATGATAGGATTGTAAAAAACTAGATTATTGCGGAGGAAATAGTGTGAAGAAGTATGGTGTCAATGAACTGAGAAAGATGTTTTTGGAATTTTTTGAAAGCAAAGGCCATTTGGCAATGAAGAGCTTTTCTTTAGTTCCACATAATGATAATAGTTTATTACTGATCAATTCCGGCATGGCGCCCTTAAAGCCATATTTTACCGGACAAGAGATTCCACCCAGAACCAGAGTGACCACTTGTCAGAAATGTATTCGTACCGGTGATATTGAGAACATTGGAAAGACTGCCCGTCACGGCACATTTTTTGAGATGCTTGGGAATTTTTCTTTCGGTGATTATTTTAAGACCGAAGCTATTCATTGGTCGTGGGAATTTTTAACGGAAGTGGTAGGTCTTGACCCAAAACGATTATATCCTTCGGTTTATTTGGATGACGATGAAGCTTTCAATATCTGGAATAAAGAAATTGGTATTCCGGCGGAGAATATCTTTCGCTTTGGAAAAGAAGATAATTTTTGGGAACATGGCGCCGGTCCTTGTGGTCCCTGTTCCGAGATCTATTATGACCGCGGCGAGAAATACGGCTGTGGAAAACCGGAATGTACGGTTGGCTGCGAATGTGACCGATATATGGAAGTCTGGAATAACGTCTTTACACAATTTTCCAGTGATGGACACGGCAATTATACCGAACTGGCACAGAAGAATATTGATACCGGTATGGGATTAGAGCGTCTGGCTGTCATTGTGCAGGAGGTGGATTCTTTATTTACCGTAGATACCAACAAGGCTTTACTCGATGCCGTTTGCGACTTGGCACATACTTCCTATCAGCAAGATGCACAAAAGGACATCTCGTTGCGTATTGTTGCGGATCATGTGAAATCTTGTACCTTTATGATTTCGGATGGGATTATGCCATCCAACGAGGGACGCGGCTATGTTCTGCGCCGCCTGCTTCGCAGAGCGGCCCGCCATGGCAGACTGCTCGGTATCGAAGGCAAATTCATGGAGAATTTAAGCAGAGTGGTCATTCGTTTATCCAAGGACGGCTATCCGGAATTGGAAGAAAAACAAGTGATGATTTTGAATGTTCTTTCGGAAGAAGAAAACAAATTTGATAAAACCATTGATCAGGGGATGACTATTCTGGCAGATATGGAAGCAGCGATGCTTGCAGATCAAAAAACGACGCTTTCCGGCAGAGATGCTTTTAAACTTTATGATACTTATGGATTTCCGCTGGATTTAACCATTGAGATCTTGGAAGAAAAGTCGCTGCACGTAGACGAAGAAGCCTTCAAAGCAGCGATGAAAGAGCAGAGAGAAAAAGCGCGTGCCGCCAGAAAAACAACCAATTATATGGGTGCAGATGTCACCGTGTATCAGTCCATCGACCCTTCGGTAACCTCTCGTTTTGTGGGCTATGATACACTGCTTCATGATTCAAAGATTACGGTTCTGACGACGGAGACTGATCTGGTTCAGGCATTGACTGACGGAGAAGTGGGGACGATTGTGGTTGAAGAGACCCCATTTTATGGTACGATGGGAGGTCAGCAGGCAGATATCGGTGTAATGGTCGGCTCCGGTGGGGAGTTTGAAGTAGAAGATACCATTCATCTGCAAGGCGGAAGAATCGGACATGTGGGCAAGATGACGAAAGGTATGTTAAAAGTTGGAGATGCTGTGACTTTGAAAGTATGCGAGGACAACCGTCTGGCTACCGGCAAAAACCACAGTGCTACCCACCTGATGCAAAAAGCACTTCGTATGGTACTGGGTGATCACGTAGAGCAGGCAGGCTCTTATGTCGATGCAGACAGACTCCGCTTCGATTTTACTCATTTTTCCGCTATGACACCGGAAGAGATTCGGAAAGTGGAAGAACTGGTCAATGAATCCATTCGGGCAGCACTTCCGGTTGTAACAAAAGAGATGAATTTGGAAGATGCAAAGAAGTCCGGTGCTATGGCTTTGTTTGGCGAGAAATATGGAGAAACCGTTCGCGTTGTGAAAATGGGGGATTTTTCCACGGAGTTATGCGGTGGTACTCATATTGACAATACCGGTGTGATTACTGCATTTAAGATCCTCTCCGAGAATGGAATTGCAGCCGGAGTCCGTAGAATTGAAGCATTGACCGGAGATGGTGTGATGGCTTATTATCGTGGAATTGAAGCGGATTTTCACGATGCGGTGAAGACTGCGAAAACCACCCCTACCGAATTGAAAACCAAGATTGAAACCATGCTGGAAGAGATTCGGCTGCTGCACTCTGAAAATGAAAAATTAAAAAGCAAACTGGCCAACCACTCTATGGGAGATGTGTTAAACCAAGTGATTGAAGTGGGCGGAGTAAAGGTTTTAGCGGTTCGGGTATCCGATGTAGATATGAATGGTCTTCGTAATCTAGGTGACCAACTCAAGGATCAAATCGGGGAAGGTGTGATTGTCATCGCATCGGTACAAGGAGACAAAGTCAATTTGATGGCGATGGCTACCGAAGAAGCACAGCAAAAAGGTGCGCATGCCGGAAATTTGATCAAGGCAATTGCAGGCTACGTGGGCGGTGGCGGCGGTGGTCGTCCGAACCTGGCACAGGCCGGTGGAAAGAATCCGGCAGGAGTAGAAGAAGCTCTGGCGCAGGTTGCTCTTGCAGTAAAAGAACAGTTAAAATAGAAAAATTTGGATAAAAATTTGCAATCTGTTAAAAAACAGGTTGACGAATAAAGATTTTATGCTATAATCATAACAGTGCTATTAAAAATACCCAAACAGTTGTATTTACGTATTTACGCACAAGTACACAACTGGAGGGAGGTTAGGTGTGAGCTATGTCAAACGTAATTGTTAAAGACAATGAAACATTAGACAGTGCTTTACGCAGATTCAAAAGAAACTGTGCAAAGGCTGGTATTCAGCAAGAGATTCGTAAGAGAGAACATTACGAAAAACCAAGTGTCAGACGCAAGAAGAAGTCTGAAGCTGCTAGAAAACGTAAGTTTAATTAATCAAGAAATCCTCAACTATTCGTAGTTGAGGATTTTTTTGTCATGACACAAGTTCTAAACGGCATATATTGATAACAAATCTGCAGTGGAAGTGTGATGAGATGTTAGAGCATGTCGGAGCTGCTTTGGTCTCTGCTTTTAAACTGCCACAGGATGTCATGCTTGGAGAGGTTTTGCTCTCCATCGTGGGACGGCAAGTGGTGCTGATCGAAAACTATAAATCCATTATCTTATATGCCGATCATTGCGTCAAATTGCAAACTAAGAATGGAAAACTGACGATTAACGGAGAGCACCTGATCATCGAATATTACACCAAAGATGAGATGAAGATCACCGGACGAATCCGCTCTGTGGAATTAGATGGTGTATAGGCGAGAAAAGGGGGAAGCAAATTGATCCTGTGGTTATTACATCAGTGGCGCGGATATTTGTATGTTTGTATGAGTGGTTTTGGAGCAGAACGCTTTTTCAATCTATGTGCGGCAAACGGAATTGAGCTTTGGGAGGTTATTGATCAAGAGAAAAACTATCAATTTTATATGACACTGCCCGGTTATCGAGCCAGCAAGCTCCTGATGCGAAAAGCAAATATTCGGCTTAGAATTTTAAGAAAAATGGGACTTCCTTTTTTTTTATATCGCAATCGCAGGAGAAAATTATCCTTGCTTGGAATGCTGATGTGTATCTTACTGTTTTACAGCATGTCTCTTTTTATTTGGGACATTTCATTTGAAGGCAATACCAGATATACGGATGAGATGTTGGTCCAATATGTGAACCGGCATGATATTCACTATGGAATGCGGAAAAGTCAAATTTCCTGTGATAAAATCGAAGCCGGAATCCGTAATGAATTTTCAGAGATTACGTGGGTATCGGCACAGGTTTCCGGAACAAAGCTTTTCATAAAGATAAAAGAAAGCGAAGTTTTATCGATCATTCCGGTGAAAGACGAGACTCCTTCGGATCTGGTCGCCTCAGATTCCGGTACAATCACCAAAATGATGGTACGCAGTGGCATAGCACAGGTTTCCATTGGTGATGAGGTGGAAAAAGGACAGGTTCTGGTATCAGGAGCGATTCCCGTGACCAATGATAATGAGGAATTGATCACCATCAGGCAGGTGCATGCCGATGCAGATATCTATGGAATTCTATCCTATTCCTATACCAAAGAGTATCCGCGTTTGCATACCGTAACGGTTAAAACAGGTAAAGAGAGAATCGGATATTATGGAAAAGCATTTCAGTATAGCGCGGTGCTTTTGGTGCCGGATCCACAGAACCGTTCCTGGAACTTTACCAAGGAGCTTCATCAGATGAAAATTTTTGAAAATTTTTATCTTCCTTTTTATTATGGCATCATTCGAGGCACAGAATATCAGACTTATGAACGCTTTTATACACGAGAAGAAGAAAACGCACTGGCAAATCAGATAGAAAACCTGTTTTTGAAAAATTTAATGGAAAAAGGGGTACACATTATTGAAAATAATGTTAAAATACTAGATAATGAATCGGTATGCCGCATTGAGGGAATCGTAACGGTAGAAAAATCAATCGGGCAGGATCTGCCGATGATAAAACGGGATGAGATGCGTATGAAAAGGGGAACTTATGACAATTACAATTGATTATGAAGCGGAAAAGCAATTGGATCTTCCGTATAAGGAGATCATTGAAGAGGTTATCTTAGAGGCGCTGGACTATGAGAACTGTCCTTATGAGGCAGAGATCAATGTCGTGCTGACGGACGATGAAGAAATTCGGACGGTCAATCTGGAATACCGCAATTTGGATGCGGCTACCGATGTACTGTCTTTTCCAATGCTTACCTATGATAGTCCTTCCGACTTTCAGCATGTGGAAGAGGAAGAGGACTGTTTCAATCCGGAAACCGGAGAGCTGATGCTTGGGGATATCATGATATCCGTGGACAAGGTAGAAGCACAGGCCGAACAATACGGACATTCTAAGCGTCGTGAGTTGGCTTTTCTGGTAGCCCATAGTATGCTGCATTTGTGTGGTTATGATCACATGGAGGAAGACGAGCGGCAAGTGATGGAGGAAAAGCAACGCGATATTTTGGAACGCAGGGGGTATACGAGATGAGAAAAGGACGCTTATTGATGTTTTTTCTGGTGGCAGTCTGCACGTTGAGTGGCTGTAAGAAGAAATATGAAGAAGTTGCAGTTCCGGAGCCTGTTACTACGGTTGAGGAATCTACCACACGGATGGAGTTGACTACAGCAGTAGAAACGGAACCGGAAACGGAGGCGCAGCCGGAGGAACCGGAAGAACGAATCGAGGTAGATGGTAAAATTCGAAGTTATTTAACCGGGGAGATGGTGGATATAAAAAAAGCCAATCGCAGACCAATCGCTATCATGATGAGCAATGATAAGGCTTCTCTGCCACAGTATGGCATCAATCGTGCCGGAGTCGTTTACGAAGCACCGGTAGAGGGTACTATGAACCGTTACATGGCAATCATCGAGGATTATGATGATTTAGAGCGGATTGGTTCGGTACGCAGCTGCAGAACTTACTACACCTTCTTTGCACGCGAGTTTCAAGCGATCTATGCTCATTTTGGACAAAGTACCTTTGCAAAACCTTATCTTAAGAATGTGGATAATATCAACGGAATTGAGGGGAATGGCAGTGGTGCCTTCTATCGCTCCAAGGATAAAAAAGCACCACACAACGCTTATACCAGCTATAGCAGAATTCAGAATGCGATCAATAAGCTGGGGTATTCACAGGAATATCCTAAAAGCTATGAAGGACATTACCTGTTTGCGAAAACCGGTCAGGAAGTGCATTTAGAAAACGCGTTAGATGCCTATAAAATATATCCGGGTTACAGCATGAATAAACCGTGCTTTTCCTACCACGAGGAGGATGGTCTTTACTATCGTTCCCAATATGGTTCTGCTCACAAGGGAAGCGAAGGTGCTATTTCTGTAAAAAATATCATCTTCCAATATTGTCCCACAGGGCATTATGCGACAACGGATTACTTAAATATTAATGTACATGCCAATGAATATGGCTATTACATAACGAATGGCAAAGCGATTCCCATCTCTTGGAAGAAAGATGGGGAGTTTGGTGTGACACATTACTATGACACTCAAAATAAGGAGATTGTACTAAATCAGGGAAAAACTTGGATTTGTATCATTCCAACCACTGATTTTGAAAAGACGGAGATACATGGAAAAGACAACTAGAAGAAGCAGAAGTAAATATAACACCCATGCGGGCAGTGGACTGCCATCCGGTTCAAAACACCCGATGGGCACTGACCAAGGACACAGTTCCGGTTCTAACTTCCTCGTACAAGGTACGATATTAGCACTGGCCGGAATTATTGTTCGATTGATTGGAATGCTGTATCGGATTCCTCTGGCGGCTAAGATCGGCAATGATGGGATCGGATATTATTCGGCGGCCTATTCGGTATATTCGATTTTACTGATTATGTCATCCTATAGTTTGCCGGTCGCTGTTTCCAAGATGATTGCGGCCAGAATGGCCAAAAATCAGTTCCGTAATACGGGACGTATTTTAAAAGCCGCCCTTTTTTACGCAACGCTTGTCGGAGCACTGGGTGCCGCTGCTTTATGGTTTGGCGCTGATTATTTTGCCGAGGCAATCAAAATGCCATACAGTGCTTATGCACTGCGTACCTTGGCACCGACGATTTGGGTGATGGCCTACTTGGGCGTTTTGCGTGGATATTTTCAGGGACAAGCTACGATGGTGCCGACCGCAGTTTCCCAGATATTTGAACAGATTGTCAATGCGGTGATCAGTATTTTAGCCGCCGGTTCTCTGTTTGATATGGGCATGAAATCAAATCTTGTATATGGCTCCACAGAGTATGCCTATGCCTTTGGTGCCGCAGGCGGAACCATTGGTACCGGAGTGGGAGCGGTCACAGCCCTTCTATTCCTTATG
>JAVXIV010000007.1:0-20462 GCA_036785645.1 Hungatella sp. | reverse complement strand
GATTCACCAGCCAAACAATTTCATAATTCTGATTGCTCTTAAGTAATTCCTCCGCTATGTACCTTGGGTTACAGCAATGCCCTCCATCACCCTCAAAAGCAGTAAATACTACTTTCTTTTTTCTAACCGGAAGAACCCAAAACATATGACAAAACACATAGGTCAAAAAAGCTTTGCGTTTTCGTTTTTCAATATACCGGTCTTCCGCATTCGTCTTATGCATCGCCTTAGATCCTTTCTTGTTCTAACTTTACGAAAGTTCAATCTCTTCTCCAAGATACCGCTCCGGCACATTGGTAAACACATCGGTCACCCCAAATGCCGCATAACGTTTCAGATCTCGTTCTTGAAACTCGCCCTCTTGCCCAAAGAACCGTTCTTCCCCATTCCAAGCTCTGATCGGCAGCCCACGCGCATCCTGCGGCAATGCGGCATCAAGTCCGCCGATATAAGGATGCACGGCATCCGCAGTGACCTCCCTTGCAATCGCCAAGCAAGCTTCCAGAGATACCGCCAGTACTCCTGTGCTTGCCTCCGGATTCAAAAGCTTGACCGTCTCCAGAGATTCCGGCAGAAAAGAGGAATACCAAACATACGGTTCCAGCTCATATTCACGCACCATGCGTAAGACCTTCTCTTCCATCCCTTCATAGCGTATCACACTGTTTTTCAGTTCGATATTCATCAGCAGACCATCGTGTTCACAGTAAGGTTTCAGTAATGTGAATACCTCACGCAGTGTTGGAATCGCCGTATGATGATCACCGGCCGCAATGTTCAAATTCCGGATCTGTTGCAGCGTATAATTCCTGACCGCTCCGCTTCCATCGGTGGTGCGGTCTACATACTCGTCATGGATGACCACCGGTTCCCCATCTAGCGTCAACTGTACATCCAATTCGATTCCCGTAAGACCGGCAAGCTTTGCCGCTGCTTCAAACGCTTCCAACGTATTCTCCGGATAGGCAAAGCTGCTGCCCCGATGCGCCCAGATCTTCATCGGTTGCTTTCCCTCAACGGCTGCCGGCTTTCCGGCACGCGCCTGCAAAAATCGCTCCATGATATTGGCCATACAGATACTTTCTTCCGGTGTAACCTGTCCGGAATCTCCTCCCCGGATTGCGTAAAGCCATGCCTCAATTTCATAACGCAGACCGGCTCCGGCATAGTCGTAAGTATAGGCCTCGCATCGGGATGGATCTTCAAAGCGCACTTCATATTCTTTCGTCATCCACCACGGAGATTTCGCCAAAATATAGCCTTTCGTTCCGGAGATCAGCAGCTGCCCCTCGGATTTCACCAATAACCCGGTCTTGCAGGCACCATAGGCATGCGCATAAGTAAATTCCGCTCTGGTATATCCATCCAAACCATTGCCGATTTGTTGAGAACGAAAATCCACATGATCGTAAGCGGTTCCCAAGAGCTTCATGAGCGGAAGCATCGTATAAGTACCCATCTCTGTAAAACTGCCCCCATAGGTTGCATCTGTCAATTCCCGCACATTCGTAGGTGTCAATCTGGTAAAACAGGCTTCTACCTCTCGAATGCTTCCAATCACACCACTTTTGGCGGTTTCGATCATGGCAGCAAATCCGGGACAGTAAGCGGTCTTGATGGCTTCCATCAGCACACACCCCTGTGTCGCCGCCAATTGAAATAATTCCTCTGCCTGTATGCCTTGCAAGACCAATGGTTTCTCACAAAGCACATGAATCCGGTGCTCCAGCATCTGCTTGGCATACGCATAATGAGTTTCATGAGGGGAAGCGATATACACGGCTTCCACTTGACCAAAGAGATCCTCCAACCGATTGGTATAGGCCGGAATGGTATAGTCTTTGGCAAAATGTTCTGCACTGCATAGATGTGGATTGTACACAATGGAAAGAACCATATCCTTCACCACGGATGCCTCCGATTGAAAACGCTGCGCAATGCGCCCTGTTCCAATGATTCCAACTCGTATCATCTGTCTCTCCTCATCGTGCCCTTATCTTTCTTCCATCCGATCGGAGAAGTAGCGACCGATCCGGGCAATGGTTTTCAAAACCTGAATCTGTATGGCTTTTGGGAAACTATTCATGCTTGGATACGTTTCAAAATTCAAAACACCGCAATACCTGATTTCCCGAAGTCCTCGCAAGACCCCCTCCCAGTCCAACCCATCCCCGGTATGGTTGCCAAACGTATAGGGCAGTTGGTGAAGATCCTCCAACCCATCATTTTCATGAAGATGCAGTATCTTCAATCGGGTTTCCAACTTGCAAATCGCAGTGTAAATATCCGCCTTGCACAGGTTGAGATGTCCGGTATCCAAACAGAATCCAAACCGTTCTTCCCCCGCCGCTTGATTCAAGGTATCCACGTACCGGACAGCTTCGTCCGGATCTGCACAGACCCCCTCCACCAATCTTCCCCCCATGGACTCATAGAGATTCTCTAGGCAGATGATCACATGGTTTTCGCGTGCCATGGGAATCAAACTCTTAAAATACTCCATATTTTGTCGGTATTCCTCCTCCGAGCTACACTGATATTGCATCTTGAATGGGTGGATCACCACATATGGGATTTCTAAAAAACCGGCAACCATCAGGCTCTTGGGTATCACTTCACTTCTCATGTAGTGATTCTGACCTTCCCGCCCGGACACTCGCACCGGATAAGGCGCATGCATCTGGGAAAACTGCAAGTCATGCGCGATGCTGCCTGCTCGATAAGGCATAAAGTAGTCTCGTAACTGCTCCGCACTTTGATCAAAAAATGAATTGATTTTTCCTTCATAAATTTCCGAATTCTTCAAGAAGGTATCTAGATTTAAATCAATACAGTCAAATCCGGCTGCTTGGATTTTATCAAATCCCGATTCGAGATCACTCATCTCATCATCTAAGATACCTTTGGATTGCACCCCTATTCGCATCATGCTTCGATTCCTTCCTGCCGGAAAAAGTATTGATTATTGTAGCGCTTCGATTCAATTCCCATCTCCGCAAGCTGACGTTCCATCGGCTCATAGTACATATTGCACAGAAAAACATTGCGTTCTTCTTTGGTATATTCTAAAATCGCCTGTGGTGACCGTATCTCAATTCCCAATTGTTTTTCTCCCCACAGCTCCCGATTGTTATCAACCGTAAATATGGGCGGATATTCTTCTCCCCATACCTTCATGTAGTTTCGAAACATTCTTCCTGCACCAAACAAGATACGGCAATCCTTCTCTGCTAAATAGAGGTCTAATTCTAAAATCTGTTTCCATTCCTGTCCAATTGCCACGAGAAGCTCATACCATACCGGATGTAGCTGCTGCGGGGATACACAAAAGAGACCGGTCAACGAAAACACAACTGATCCATGAAAATGGCATCTCGCCAAAGTCCCAATCATTCCATACCAGTCCGTAACCAACTCGCCCCGCCCCTTGGTAAAAGTATACGGTAATTGATCAAAATCATGGATTCCATCGTTATCACAAGCATGAAGCAGTGCGATTCGTGATCCGAACTCCTCAATCATGGCACCCGCATTTTGGCTCAGCAGATTCGCATGCCCCACATGAAAACAGATGCCAAAAGAAGCACCTTGGCTCTGCAAATTCAGTTGATCGACCAAGCCATTGAGCATGCTGCTCTCCGAGAAATCATCTCGAACCATCTGCCCGCCGCTTCTGCGATGATATCCATTTTCAATATAAACCCGGACTCCGGATCGCCGAATCTCCTCCAGATGCGGTTCCAGAAAAGCATAGAGTACTGCACCATCTTGGATTCCAACGGTCTCAATCACCAGATAAGAAGCAGCAAGTGCAAGCGTTCGGTGAAGTACTTGCGCAAACCCGGCTTTCCTAAGCATCTCCGGTGACACCGTCAATCCGGCGATCGGACAAGCGCAGACCTCGATCGGATCATGCTCTTCTGCTTCTTCTGTATATCGATATTCTATGCAGTCAAAACCGGCTTCTGTCAACTGCTCACATTTCATGCCTGCCTGATACTGAATACATATTCTCATCATCTCATCCTGTCTTCATCGTGCTGTTTTTTGTACTTCATAAAGCACTCCGTAACTCTGGCCATAGCAATACATTCTTCCGGTGTTAATTTAAAATGAAGTACATCCGGATTATTGATTTTGGAAACAAATTCGCTGATCTCATAGCGCAGTCCATCCCCCTGAAAATTGGGTTCGTAGCGTTCTACCACATTGGCATCCTCATAGCGCACTTCAAATCGTTTGGTGAGCCACCACGGCGACTGCGCCAGAATATATCCCTTGGTACCTGCAATCACCAGCTGCCCTTCCGACTTGACTCCCACTCCGGTCTTCGCAAGTCCCAAAGCATTGGGATAGCGGAACTGAATCTTCGTATAGAGATCAATTCCGTTGTCTGCCCAGATACTGTCAATCTGAATCGCTTCATAATCGGTACCGAGGAGCTTCATCACCGGAAGCATCGTATGACCGCCAAATTCCAAAAAAGCACCCCCATACTGTTGATCGAGCACCTCTCTGGACATCGGATCCGCCAATCTGGAAAAACAGGCTTCTACGTCGCAGATCTTCCCGATCTTCCCACTCTTTGCCACGTTGATGATCTGCTGAAAACCGGGGCAGTAGGCTGCCTTGATTCCCTCCATCAATACACAGTTTTGCTCCTTTGCCAACCGGTAAAGTTCTATGGTTTCGGCTTCTGTAAATGTCATGGGCTTTTCGCAAAGTACATGTACTCCCGCATGCAGCGCTCGCTTGGCATAGTCATAATGAGTTTCATGGGGGGAAGCAATATAAACGGCATCTACTTTTTTCAGAAAGGCCTCATACCCTCCGGTATAGCACTTGATATGATGTACCTTGGAAAACTCATTGGCACTCTCCTTCTCGGGATTATAAGCGCAGATGATGTTAATTCCGCTGACATATTTGGCTTCTGCCACAAAGCGCGGGGCGATGCGTCCGGTTCCGATGATTCCCGTCTTGACGATATGAAACTTGTTCTTCCGAATCTGGGTAGACGAGATATCCGGTGTACGTTCCAGATAAATCACATCACAAAAAGTGCGCAGATAATCAAACGTACCAATCCAATCGGATCCCACCGTAAAGATATCTGCACCGTACCGCTGGATATCTTCGATCTTCTGTCCCTCGTGATCCTCCACGATGATCTCATCTGCAAACCCGGTGCGGCGAACGTTATCTATGCGTTCCAAAATCGAATCTATGACATTGACTTTGCCTCGAATTTCATCAAAATGTTCCGTGGTCACACCCACAATGAGGTAATCGCCCAGTGCTTTGGCACGTTCCAGCAAATTATAATGTCCTTCATGAAATAAATCAAACGTACCATAGGTAATCACTTTTTTCATAAATATACGTTCCTCTTCTGTCTTCATCTTCTTCATGATCCGGTATACTGTCTACCATCATACTATAAAGTCGACCAAAACACAAAGAATTTAACCCATTTCTGTCAAATTTCGCAGCCATTTCTTCTGTCGATACCGGAGATAGCCAAAAATCGTTTTATATACCTCCTCCAACAGCACCATTCCATAGACCACATAAATCGGCTGCTTCAGCCACAGACCGCCGATAAATGCCAGCGGAATTCCGATAAACCACACACCGCTCGTATCGATAATCAGGCACATCCGAGTATCGCCGCCGCTTCGGAGTACACCGACAATATTGATAAAGTTAAACATCTTAAAGGGCATGAAGCAGGCAAATACGATCAGGCAGCGGCTGACATCCTGTGCCACATGATCCGAGATTCCGCTCCCATATAACCCGATGAATGGCCAGCGCATCAAAATACAGATTGCTGCTGCCGCGAGCGTCACAAGAAATTGCAGAATAAAGAAATTCTTGGCATAACGCTCTGCTCGCTTGATCTTGCCGGCCCCCAGTTCATTGCCCAAGATGACCGCCGTCGCCGCACTGAGTCCTTGAAACAGTACCACTACCATATCCTGAATCGTCGTGGCGATGGTGATGGCTGCCACGGCATCATCGCCCATTCTGCCATATGCCATGGAATAAATCGTAGTGCCCAGTCCCCAGATGAATTCATTGGCAATCACCGGTGATGCCGTAAGCAGAAATTGTTTCATGAAATCTCTGGAGTAGCCAAACAGTTCCCGAATATGACAAGCCAGTGGTGTCTTGCCGATATAAACCACACCGATGATAGCCACTGCTTCTGCCATACGGGCAATCAGCGTAGCGATGGCCGCGCCGACCACCCCCAGTGCAGGTGCACCGAATTTGCCATAAATCAAAATATAGTTGAACGTCACATTGATCAAAATGGTACAGCAGCTGATGATCACCGGAGCCTTGACCCGATTGGTTGCACGCAGCATGGCCACATAAGTATTACTCAATGCCGTAAATGGATAGGACAGTGCCACCACGGCCAGATAAGCAGCCCCCAAACCGATACTGGCTTCACTGGTTGTGAAGATCCGCATCAGCATCTGCGGATTGATCACCGCCGGAATGAGGAAGAGGAAGGAAGCCGATAAGGCAATCATAAGTCCCAATCCCAGTACGCGCCGTATATTTTTGATATCGTGCTTGCCCCAATACTGTGCTGCCAAAATACCCGAACCACTGACTACCCCAAACACCAGCAAGTTAAACACAAAAAACACCTTGTTCGCCAATCCGACCGCTGCAATCGCCGTGGAACCCAGATTGCCAATCATCAGATTGTCAACCAAATTGACGATGGTATTGAGCATCCCCTGCATCGCTACCGGCAGAGCAATCATGACCGCTTTTCTCAAAAAAACCTTATCTTCCAACATCGTTTTTGTATCTAATAATATCTGCTTCATCTCAACCTCTACCTTATTTTTATAGACCTCGTACACAGAAAAAGGAACGCCTGATTTAGGCGTTCGGCTCTTCTTTTGGCACGGGTGTCACTCGAATGGAGTGGATTGTCTTGTTCTCTACGCTGAGGATCTTGAAGAGATATCCGTCCTGTTCTACCTCAAAATTCTCGTCTTCCTCCGGAATCCGATCCAGCTTGGAGATCAAGAAGCCATTGATGGTATCGTAGGTTCCGTACTCTTCTTCTAAAAATTCAATGCCCAGAATTTCAGCCACTTCATCGAGCGGCGTCATCCCACTCATGATATAACCATCTTCGCCGGACGGTACGACATATTCTTCATCAACATCGTATTCATCCAGAATGTTGCCCACAATTTCTTCCAAGATATCTTCCATTGTGACGATGCCCGCCGTCTGACCATATTCGTCTACCACAATCTCCATATGGATCTTCTGAGACTGCATCTCTTGAAACAGGGAATTGATATTGCGTGTCTCCGGAATAAAATGTGCCTCCCGCAGAAGTCCGGCAACCCGGCTGATGGGTTGGTCTCCATTTTCCTGATTCTCCACACAGATGAGTGCATCCTTCATATGTAAAATGCCCACGATATCATCAATATCCTTTTCATAGACCGGATATCTGGAGTTCTTACCTTCCTTGAGTATGAAGGTAACCGCATCCTTCAGTGTCATCTCTCCATCAATGACCACCAGATTCTTCCGATGTGTCATGATATCACTGGCTTCCTTATCCGTAAACTCAAAAATATTGGTGATCATCTCTGCTTCGCTGGCTTCGAGTACCCCCTGCTCATGTCCTTCATTGACCATCGACATGATATCTTCTTCTGTGACATTCTCACCCTTGAAATTCATATCGATTCCGGCACAGCGCAAAACCACATAGGATAAACCACTGATCATCCAGATAAATGGCATCATCGGTACCGCAATCGCCGATACCAGTGGCTGCAGTGCATAACCCCAACCCTCCGGATTCTTCGCAGCACAACGCTTGGGAATCACAATTCCAAAGCTGATCAGTAATACCAAAATCAAAATTCCAATCAGAATCATACTGGCTAACGAAAGCCAGGTTGTGGATAGACTGCTCATTCCATCCAATATCATTTCCAGTTTTCTGCTCCACAACCCGAAGATATAGGCACCGGTGATGAGCGCAATCAAGTTTGTCATGATCTGGATCGTATTGACGAATCCGGTAGGACGATTCACAATCCGAAGCAGCTTCTGTGCTTTTCGGTTGCCATCCCCCATCTCCTTCTCCAAATTATTGACATTGACATTTTGGATTGCCGCTCCAAATCCGTAGAATACTGCTTCCAATAAAACAAAACCAATAAATATGATAATGCTTAATGGCGAATGACCATCGTCCATAAACTATGATTGCCCCTTTTCCTTTTTCTTTTGCATTGTTTTTGGCATCCTGATAAAAGTTTGCCGACTGCTTATAAATATAACAGATTACCCATATTTCGTCAATGGTGAACTATGTAGGCAGTTCCAAGCTTACCATCAATGCACAGTCCACTTTTTTTTGCAGTTCTTCATCGATATGACAAATTTTCTCTTTCAGTCTCTGCTTGTCGATCGTCCGCAGCTGTTCTAGGAGAATCACCGAATCCTTCACCATATCACTTTTTTTGGTATCCAGCTCTACATGAGTCGGCAGCTTTGCTTTATTCATCTTAGAAGTAATTGCCGCACAGATCACGGTCGGACTGTGCTTATTGCCTATATCATTTTGTATAATGAGCACCGGCCGGATGCCGCCCTGTTCGGAACCCACCACCGGTCTTAAATCTGCATAATAGATATCGCCTCGTTTTATAATCACATTTACACACCCCGTCAATCAATTTCTTAACGATAGTATTGACCCAATTGTGCCGGTGTATACACTACCCTACACCTCTATCATATGATTAAGACAAGAATTACGCTTCTGAAAAATAGTCTTTGGTTCCTATAATGACACCATTCTTTCGATAAACACGAGGAACCCGCTTTCCGATGCTGCAGAGAATTTCATAGGAAAAGCCGCCGCCGGTTTCTGCCAGTTCTTCTACGGTAATCTCTTCCGTTCCATCCCTTCCAATGAGTGTCACTTCATCATCTTCCTGCGCATTGGGGATATCCGTGACATCCACCATCATCTGATCCATGCAGATCCGTCCCAAGACATGGGCACGCTTTCCACGAATCAATACGCTTGCGCAGTTCGATAGATTTCTCGGATATCCGTCTCCATAACCTACGGGTACCGTTGCCACAACCATCTCCCGATCTGCTACAAAAGTACCGCCATAGCTGACTTCGGTTCCCGGCCGAATTGTCTTTTTATAGACAATACAACTCTTTAGTTCCATCACCGGTTCCAGAGAAACGTTTGTTTGATTCACTTCTTGTGAGGGATACAAACCATAGATGGAGATCCCTGCTCGCACTGCATCCAAGTTGGTCTCCGGCAGATCCAAGATTCCGGCACTGTTCGAGCAATGTTTCACCGGGATCTCAATTCCCCGTTGTTTGAGCAGTTCCACAAAATCCAGATACCGTTTCAATTGTTGAAACGTTGCGGTCTTATCGGTTTCATCTGCTTTCGAAAAATGAGTAAACAGCCCTTCGATCTCAATGGATTCTAATGCACTCATCTCTTTCACCATATCTGCGGAAGCTGCATCCGGTTCCATACCGATGCGGCTCATCCCGGTATCCAGCGCCAAATGGATCTTCGCCGTCTTGCCCATAGCCACCGCCACTGCCGATAATTTTTTCACATGAGCCAGTTGAAACATCGCCGAGCGAATGTCATATTCTATCAATTCCGGATAAGCACTTTCATGCGTCACACCCAACACCAGAATGGGTTTCACGATGCCATGCTGACGCAGGATCATCGCTTCTTCGACCGAAGCCACCGCATACCCCTGTACATAAGGTTCAATCGTCTGTGCAATCTGCACCGCCCCATGGCCATATGCATCTGTTTTAACCACACCGATCATTCCGGTACCCGGAGTGAGGTTTTGCTGCATTGCCTCCATATTATGAATGACTGCATCCAAATTGATATCTACATAGACTCTTGCATAAGGTCTCATGATTCTGCCTCCATCCTATTTTTCTCGATTGTGCCCAAGGCTTCCGCCAGATCGTGTGCCAGAATTCCCTGTGCCCCCATATGCTTTAAACAACGATCACCCGCCAAGCCATGGAGATAGATACCTAATACCGCACCGTCCCAGTTTTCTTCTCCCTGTGCCAAAAGACCTGCGATGGCTCCTGTCAGCACATCTCCGGATCCGCCTTTTGCCATGCCGCTGTTGCCACTGGTATTGAGATAAATCTGCCCTTCTCGCCCCACGACTACGGTCACCGCATCCTTTAACACACAAGTAACTCCATAGAGACTTGCATAGTCCCTCGCCGTCCCGATCAAGTTCTCTCTAATCTCCGAAATCGTCTTGCCGGTCAGTCTCGCCATCTCGCCCGGATGTGGGGTAATGATGATATTATCCGTGTAATACTGCGTCAGCTCCGGATGCTGTGCAATCAGATTCAAAGCATCCGCATCTAAGATAATCGGAACATAAGCATTGACCAACACCTCTTGTACCAAAGTCTCCACATAGGGCTTCGTACTGAGTCCCGGACCCAGTACGATGACACTCGCCCAGTCACATTCCTGCGCGACCAGCCGATGAAATTCTTCCGGATCCTCTAGGATCATCTGCGGTTTATAAGTCTCCAATAAAACCTCCGGAAGCTGCTGCAGTAAAATAGAGCGATTGGCCTCCACGGTTAAGATCTTCACCAGACCCGCCCCCATGCGATAGGCCGCAAGGGCACTTAGGTACGCGGCTCCACTCATTACCTCGGATCCCGCTACGACCAGCACTTTTCCAAAAGAACCTTTATGCGCCTCCGCAGAGCGATCCGGCATCCGTTTGCAATCACAAAGTTCATAGGTATAAGCTTCGTCTCCGGCGGTTGCAAACTCCCTACCCGGCAATCCAATATCAGCCACCACTACTTTTCCGGCATAGGATCTGCCCGGATACAATACGGTTCCCAATTTCTCGTAACCGAAAGTCACCGTCCGATCCGCCTGCCACGCAATCCCCATCACCTGCCCGGTATCGCTGTGAATACCCGATGGAAGATCCACCGCAATCACAGAAGCAGACGTTTGTTTTTGCAAAAGTTCTATGGCAGTCCGATACTCCCCGACAATCGCTCCGGATAAACCAACACCAAACAAGGCATCCAAAATCACATCTGCCGTACCCGGTATAAAATCACAAAATTCCACCATGGGAATCTCCAATTTCTCGGCGATCTCCGCTTGAGCATGATATTCCGGAGTTCCATGATCCGCATTCCCCACCAATAGAATCGTGACCCGATAGCCTCTTAAGGTCAAAATTCTAGCTGCTGCAAGGCCATCCGCTCCGTTATTTCCGATTCCGCATACCGCCCAAATACGATCACTCTTCTTCGCAATCTTTTGCGTTTCTTCTGCCACTGCCAACGCAGCGCGTTCCATCAGCACCATAGAAGGAATTCCGATTGTTTGAATCGCATACGTATCCATCTCCTTCATGCGGCTTCCCGATACCAGATATCTCATTATGAATCTCCTTCTGCTATTGCAAATCCAAACGCATATTCCTTCGTATTGGAAATCGATGTGTGGATCTGCCCAATTCCCATCTTGCCTGCTTGCGTTTTTGCTTCTCCATGCAGCACTACATAGGGTTTCCCAAGTTCATCCCGAAGTGTCTCAATGTCAATGGGCATAAAGGTGCGAAAGCCTGTGCCAAATGCCTTGGCTACCGCCTCTTTGACAGCAAAATTGCCCGCAAGCATCGAGGCGCTCCCCTGTGCTTGCCGGCATTCTGTCTCCGTATAAATACGCATTAAAAAAGCCTCCTGCTCGCAGGCTTTACGAATACGTTCAATCTCAATCATATCAGTTCCTATTCCCAGTATCATGACCTTTTTTTCTCTCCGCTTCTTGATCCTGCATACTGCAAACCTTGTAGGAAAGACGCATCAGGCTTTCTGACAGATGTACATTTTCTACCACAACATCATCCGGTACCACCAGATCGGTATGGGCAAAATTCCAGATTGCCTTGATTCCGGCCGCCACCAGACGATCTGCCAGTTCCGGTGCTTTCGTCTTTGGAATCGTCAGTGCCGCAATCTGTACATCGTTATCCACAATAAATTTCTCCAGATCCTCTACTCCCCGAATCTCGATTCCGCGCACCACCAGACCAATGAGTCTGGGATTGATATCAAACATTCCTTTGATGATAAATCCACGTCTCTCAAAATTGGCATAGTTCGCAATCGCCTGACCTAAATTGCCGGCTCCGATAATAATCAAATGATGCTGCCGATCGATTCCCAAGATCTTGCCGATTTCTGCATACAAATATTTGACATTATATCCATACCCCTGCTGCCCAAATCCACCAAAATTATTGAGATCCTGGCGAATCTGTGAAGCAGTAACTTTCATTCTTACGCTCAAATCATTGGATGAAATCCGTTCAATGCCATCTTCCATCAATTCTCCCAGATAACGATAATATCTGGGGAGCCTGGTAATAACCGCTTTCGAGATTTCCTTTTGTTCCACGGTGTCCTCACCTTCCCCTTATCACTATTAACTGATCTTATTATACCTATTTGTGAAATCAATGTCAAACAAGTTTTTTGGGTATTGGAATTCAGAAGAGCTTTTACCGAGGCAAATCTATCGGTTTTAAATCTTTCAAGCGGAGAATACCATATTTTAAGATTCCAAATAAATGTGTAAAATTTATTTCAATATACCGGAATAATGTGTAATTTCTCCTATGAAAACCACTTGAAAATGTGTAAATTAAGTTGAAATAGTGCATCCTATCTGCTATACTATGCATAGATTGTCGCCACGAACCTGCCGGTGCAGGTAGGAAAAGGAGGGTGCTGAATATGGAACGAAAAGCCATGCAGCAGCTAATTGCTTGGAAAAATAGCGAAGATAGAAAGCCGCTGATTATAAGGGGCGCGCGTCAGGTTGGAAAGACATGGCTGATGCAGGAATTTGGCAAGCGGCACTATAAGAGCTTTGTGTATTTCAACTTTGATGAGGAGGAAGAACTGTCCTCTATCTTTGAGGGCAACAAAAATCCGCAGCGTATTTTGGAGCTGTTGGGATTACTCAGCGGCAAAAAAATCATACCAGAAGAAACACTGATTATTTTGGACGAAATTCAGGAGTGCTCTGCGGCACTCAACGCACTGAAATACTTTAAAGAGAAAGCCAACGAATATCATGTGGTTGCGGCGGGCAGTCTGCTTGGAACGCTGCTGGCGCAGCCAAAATCCTATCCTGTCGGCATGGTGAATCTGTTGGAGCTATATCCGCTTTACTTTGATGAGTTTCTGGCCGTTGTCAATGAAGTACTTTACCAATATTACTTGACCATTCAAAATGGCAGCACCATCGAGGAGATTTTCCACAGCAAGCTGCTAGAAATGTACAATTATTATCTGATTATAGGCGGAATGCCAGAGTGCGTCAGCAGTTGGGCAAAGCACAAGGATCCACAGAAAATCGCACAGATCCAAAAGGAGCTGATTACCATTTACGAAAACGACTTCGCTAAGCACAATGGAAAGGTCAACAGCGGACGTCTGCTGTTGGTGTTCCGCAGCATCGTTTCACAGCTTGCCAAGGATAACGAGAAGTTTGTTTATGGCTGTGTGCGAGAGGGGGCGCGTGCACGAGAATTTGAAGATGCCATCGAGTGGCTGGTTTCGGCGGGTATGCTAAGTCGCATCTATAACGTTTCAAAGCCGGAGCATCCCCTGTCTGCCTTCGACCAATTGTCATCTTTTAAGCTGTTTGTGTTTGACACCGGATTGCTCAAACAGATGGCCGGCATTGATAATTCTGCGATTCTCTTAAAAACAGATTACCAATTTAAAGGGCCACTAACGGAAAATTATTTGCTTCAGCATGGTACGACCATTATTCCGGTGGAGGTTAAGGGCGGTGAGGACAAATCCGCCCCCAGCTTTAAAGAGTATATTAAAAGCCGTCAGCCGAAGCTTGCCCTGCGTTTTTCCAAAATGGGGTATCGGCAGGATGGAACCGTACGCAATATTCCTCTGTATTTGGCATCCAAGACCATGGAGCTGCTGTGATGGTTTTTTATCTTATTCGGTAAATTCTCCCCGAATATCTTCTAACGGGGGCGCAATCGGATAATTGCCGCTAAAGCAGGCGGTACAGATGGGAAGTCCCTCTGCCATCTCGCTCAAACGTTCCATGCGAAGATAAGAAAGTGAGTCCGCACCCAAGATCTTACAGATATCCGCTACCGAACGATTATGCGCAATCAACTGATCTTCTGATGGAATATCCGTCCCAAAATAGCAAGGATGTAAAAATGGTGGGGCACTGATGCACACATGGACTTCTTTGGCACCTGCTTCTTTTAGCATATTGACAATCAGGGCGCTGGTCGTCCCACGAACAATGGAATCATCAATCATGATAATTCGTTTGCCTGCCACAGCTTCTTTTAACACATTGAGCTTCACCCGAACACTGGATACGCGGCTGCTCTGTTTGGGTTTAATAAACGTTCTTCCCACATAGGTATTCTTCACAAACGCAGTCCCATAGGGAATACCGGATTCCATGGAATAACCCAGAGCCGCCGCATTGCCGGATTCGGGAACACCCACCACTAAATCTGCATCGATCGGCGAATCATTCGCCAAACAACGTCCCGCATGAATTCTGGAATGGTAGACACTGACTCCATCAAATACGCTGTCCGGTCTTGCAAAATAGATATATTCAAAAATACAGCGGGCTTCTTTGGTTCTATCCTGAAAACGCAGGCTCGTATCAGAGGTAATCCCTTCCTTGGTGATCGTAACAATCTCTCCCGGCTCTACATCACGGACAAACTCTGCACCTACCGTATCCAGCGCACAGCTTTCCGATACCAGAATATAAGTATGATCCTTCTTCCCAATGCACAAGGGTTTAAATCCATAAGGATCTCGGGCACCAATCAGTTTCCTCGGACTCATAATCACCAGTGCATAGGCACCTTCCAGTTTCTTCATCGCATTGGATACCGCCTGTTCCACATTGGCCGTGTGAATACGTTCTCTGGCGATGTGATAAGCGATCACTTCCGAGTCAATCGTAGTCTGAAAGATTGCACCTGTATATTCCAATTCTCGGCGCAATGCCGGTGCATTGGTCAGATTGCCATTGTGCGCCAGCGCCAACGTTCCCTTGACATAATTCAAAACCAGCGGCTGCGCGTTCTCTCGTGTGCTGCTTCCGGCCGTAGAGTAACGAACATGACCCACACCGATGTTGCCATGCAGTCCCTCCAAAATCTCCGGTGTAAACACCTCATTGCACAATCCCATGCCTTTATAAGCATTCACCTTGCCTTTGGGTCCCTGCGTATCGCTGACTGCAATACCACAGCTTTCCTGCCCACGATGCTGAAGAGCAAACAAGCCATAATAGATCGTGGATGCTACTTCTCCGCCATCAAAATCGTACATCCCGAAAACACCGCATTCTTCGTGAATTTCATCCGCTATACTCTGTTCTAAGTCATAATTCATAGATTTCGATACCTTTCTAGTCGATGACGTGCTGCCTTGCAATTCCACCATCCTTATGAGAAACTGACAGTTTATAAGTTTTAGCTATAAATAACTGCTCTTTCAGTAGAAATTATAATACAGTATTTTAGGGAATACAAGAACTTCATTCATAATTTTTTCTAATGAATCCTTCTTTTCGCTCTTCTGTCCGATAAAAGTTCAGAAGTCCCTCTTTTAGGCGCAGCTCGAATCCATAGGTTTTCTCATAAGACTCCTCATCGGCTATTTCCTGTTCTGTTTTTTGTTCCCAAGAATCCGTTTCCTCATGCCGCACTGCAAACCACGAACCTTGGTCTGATTCACGGATCATAAAAGCCAGCTCCAGAATCAACATACTGTAGCAGATCTTTCTTATGTACTTCAAATATGGGGAATGGGACTTGATTTTTCTCCAAGCTCTCATCTGGCACCTCCATGATATTGGAATCAGTATACTACACTTATTTAAGGAAGTCAAAACGAGCGCAGAAAAAAGAGAGGTTACCTACCGCCTCTCTTCTATCCCTTTATTTTGTGCTCTCGTCTGCTGCATTGGTAGTGCTTCCGGTCATATCATTCATCGTTCCATCCATGACATCATCCACCATTCCATCGATCACACCGGTACTGCTCTCGCGTGTTCCGGATGCTCCTGTTGTAGAGGTGGATTGAGAAGTGGTCGGACTATTGGTTCCGGTCGTAGATTTCTGACCATCATCCTGATTGCTGCCACAGGCCGTTAATGCAAACACAGACAGTGCAAGTAAGATTCCAAATACATAGCATCTAGCTTTTTTCATAATCATATTCTCCTTTCTTGTTCTAACATTATTATGTGTCACAGGAGAATATTTTATGGTGGAAACTCTTGCCAATTTTTAGATTTTAACCAATCACATCTGCCATCGTATAAAGTCCCGCCGTTTTTCCGATCAGGAATCTGGCGGCCTGAATTGCACCCTTCGCAAAAATAGCCTTAGAATAAGCCGTGTGGCTAAAGGTCACCACCTCGTCTTGACCCGCAAAAATCACATCATGTTCTCCGACGATGGAACCGCCGCGCACGGATTGAATGCCGATCTCCTTCTTGTCACGTTTGACATGCTCTGTACTTCTGTCATATTGATAATGGTACTCCTGCTGCATCGCTTCATTGATAGAATCTGCCAATGCCAATGCCGTCCCACTGGGTGCATCGATCTTCTGGTTATGATGCTTTTCTACGATTTCCATATCAAAATCTGCAGCTGCCAGGGTCTTCGCTGCCTCTTGAACCAATTTCATCAAAAGATTAATTCCCAAGGACATATTGGCAGAACGCAGTACGGCGGTCTCTTTCGAAGTTTCCAAAACATGCTCCACCTGCTCCGGTGACAGTCCGGTCGTACATACCACTACCGGCATATGCCGTGTTTTGCAATAATCCAGTAAATGGTCTACTGCCGTAGCAGCCGCAAAATCGATGATCACATCTGCAGCAATATCGCAATCCTCCAGTGCCGAAAAAACCGGATAGGCATTCTGACCCTGATCATGACGATCAATGCCCGCCACAATCACAATATCCTCCATATCTTTTACCATATCTGTAATAGCCTGTCCCATTTTGCCATTACAACCATGCATCATCATTCGAACCATGTGTTTCCTCCTGTCTTGCTTCTAGGATAAAATTCCGTATTCTTTCATCGCCTGTGCTAATTTTTCTAAGTTCTGCGGTTCCATATCCGTAAGCGGCATCCTCATAGGACCTACTTCTTTTCCCATCCGATTCATCGCAGCTTTCACAGGAATTGGGTTGACCTCACAAAAGAGCTGATTGATCAGCGGAATTGCCTGCAGCTGCAGCTGTCTGCTCTTTTCCACGTCCCCAGCAGCATAAGCAGCACAGATCTCATGCGTCTGCTTCGGTGCTATATTCGAAAGAACCGAGATAACCCCTTTGCCGCCCAATGCCAATAGGGGCACAATCTGGTCATCATTGCCGGAATAAACATCCACCTGCCCATCTGCCAGATTCATCAGAGTTGCAATTGCAGAAAAATTCCCGCTGGCTTCCTTCACTCCTACAATGTTCTCAACCGTTTTACATAACGCAACGATCGTCTCCGGCGCGATGGTCACTCCGGTTCTGCCCGGAATATTATATAAAATCATCGGAATGGAAACTGCATGGGCAATCGCAGTAAAATGAGCAATCAGCCCCTTCTGCGTTGCCTTGTTGTAGTAGGGAGAAACAACTAAGATACCATCTGCCCCTGCTTTTTCTGCTTCCTTAGACAGATAAATCGCCGTCTCGGTACAATTAGAACCGGTACCTGCAATCACCGGAATTCTACCTGCCGTCACCTGACATACAAAGCGGATCACTTCTATATGTTCTGCATGCGTCAGCGTAGATGCCTCACCGGTTGTGCCGCAAGCAATAATTGCATCCGTTCCACCTACAATCTGCTCCTCCAAAATTTCTTTTAATTTCTCATAATTCACTTCTCCATTGGGTAAAAATGGTGTAATCAGTGCAACCCCTGCCCCTTCAAAAACTGCCATATTGTATCCTCCTAGTAATATGCTGTCTATAAGTAAAAACAGAGCTGATATGGGATCAGCTCTTCGTGGTTCAATAAAATTTCTTTTACACCTATATATGAAAGTATCCTAACATTCTTGTCGCAATTTGTCAATATTTATATGGTCAATCGTAGAAATAGAATCAATATAGGGGCGCAGCTTTTCCGGAAATACCTTTCCGGTTAAAATGAGTCCCATCTCATCTTCTTTGGCCGAAACCAGCTTCTCAAACTCTTCGATTGAGATGATATTCTGATCGATAATCCCCAGCACCTCATCCAAAATCAAAAGATCACATTCCCCGGTAGCAATGACCTTCTTAGCGAAATTGAACCCATTCTTGATATTGAGCAGTTCTTCGTTTTTCTCCTCTTCTGTCAGTGTATCAAAAAAAGCATTGCCCTTCTCAAAACGGAACAGCTTAAACTCGGGTTCTAATCGTTTTAAGATATTCCAGCCCTCTCTCTTTTGATTTCCCTTTAAAAACTGAATCACGATGACGGTTTTTTGCTCTGTCAACGCCGTGATACCCTTGCCCAATGCCAGAGACGTCTTCCCTGCACCGTTGCCGCATATCACTTCTACAGCTTCCCTTTTCATTCTTTCGCACCTCATAAAAGCTTCGCTTTCCTATGTGTCTCTTAAAACTACGTCATCTTAACACAATTTTTCTTTTTTTGCAAGTTTTCTGATTCATTTTCTTACGATTTTCTTACGTTTACGTCTTCTTTACTCCCCAAATTCTAACTTACTAACCGATACCTCATAGGCAATGCGCTTCTCGCATTCTAAATCACTGATTTTCTTCGTATATTCACGGCTCTGTACCCTGCCCCAAATCTTTACTCTGACACCCACCTCAAATCCGGATGCATATCTTGCATTTCTTCCCCAAGCAATACAGGGTATGTAATCTGACTTTCCATAAGGACGATTGACAGCCAGTAACAGATCTGCAATCTCTCTGCCCAAAGGTGTCTTTCGATAAATTGGCACTTTGCAGATATAGCCATCCAGCAAGATCTGATTGGTTTTCGTATAATCCGTAAATTCCTCCATAAAATTGACCTCGCGCACAAAGATCGATAACACCAAACGATTTTTAGCGCCCTCGTGGCGGTTATAAGAACGGAACTGACCGATTGCCTCTATGGTACAACCCACATAATTTTCCTCTATATTAAGCAAACGTTCCGATATCATCAACGGAATGATATCTGCCTGATCACTGAGACGGCTGACCGCCACATCCACCAGATAAAATCCCTCTCCAAAAACCTCATGACTAAACGTAAATCCGGACACGATTTTTCCAATGACACTCACCCTGTTGTTCTCAATTATTTTTTCCGACATAGTATTTCTCCTCTTCTTCACTTAATTTGCTTTTTGCTTCGTAGCTAATAATAAGTTTATGAAAAAGATTCCGTACTTAGACCAAAAAGCGATCGCCTTATTCTGACATAGTTTGCAAAATAGAAACAAATGCCAAAAAAGCAGATTTCCAAAGGAATCTGCTTTTTGTAATTCATTCGGATATCGGACTTTTTTCCAGGTCTTCTTTCTGGTTCTTCTTTTTAGGACTTCTTGCTCATCGTCGAACGTTTTCTCATGGTAGGATCCAACATCTTCTTACGAACGCGAAGGCTGGTTGGAGTAATCTCCAGCAGCTCATCCACATCGATGAAATCCAAACACTGCTCTAAACTCATATCCTTTGGAGGAGATAGTTTCAACGCATCATCGGCACCCGAAGAACGCGTATTTGTCAGTTTTTTACTCTTGCAGACATTGATCTCAATATCTTCTGCCTTGGGATTTTGACCAACCACCATACCGGCATATACCTTCACACCGGCACCAATAAACAAAATTCCTCGTTCCTGAGCGCCATACAACCCATAGGTAATGGATTCCCCTGATTCATAAGCAATCAAGGAACCGGTTTTACGGTAGTTTAGTTCGCCTTTAAATGGAGCATAATCATCAAAAATAGTATTCATAATCCCATTGCCCTTGGTATCGGTCATAAACTCTCCACGATAACCGATTAAACCTCTGGATGGAATTTCGAATTCCAGTCTGGTATAGCCGCCATTGGCAGGACTCATCCCTTGCAGTTCTCCCTTACGTGCCGTTAATTTCTGAATCACCGCACCGGTAAATTCTTCCGGAACATCGATATAAGCAAGTTCCATGGGTTCCAGCTTCTGGTTTCTTTCATTATAATGATACAGTACTTCTGCTTTGCTGACTGCAAATTCAAAGCCTTCCCGTCTCATATTTTCAATCAATACGGATAAATGAAGTTCGCCGCGGCCGGATAC